>JACRBD010000293.1 GCA_016234625.1 Caulobacterales bacterium
CCCAGCGGCAGGGTCAGGATGGCCACCAGCGCCGAGCGGACGTGCCAGAGGAACAGGCCGCAGACCAGGGCGACGATGATGAATTCCTCGCCGAGCTTGCTGGTCAGGTTCTCGATGGCCCGGTCGATGAGCTGTGACCGGTCATAGGTGGTGACCACTTCCACGCCGGGCGGCAGGCCGCGTTTCAGCTCGTCGAGCCTGGCCTGTACCGCCTTGATCGTGGCGCGGGCGTTCTCGCCGGAGCGCAGGATGATGACCCCGCCGGCGACCTCGCCCTGACCGTCCAGTTCAGCGATGCCGCGTCGCATCTCCGGCCCGATCT
The DNA here is from genome assembly GCA_016234625.1 of Caulobacterales bacterium. Lineage (GTDB taxonomy): Bacteria > Pseudomonadota > Alphaproteobacteria > Caulobacterales > Caulobacteraceae > Caulobacter. The sequence continues at coordinate 323 of JACRBD010000293.1, forward strand.
GGATGGTCGCGACGTCGCCCAGCAGAACCGGCGTCCCCCCGGCGGCGCGCAGCGGCACGGCCCGGAAGTCATCGAGCGTCTTCAGATAGCCGCTCGCCCGGACCCGCGATTCGGCCTCGGCCAGCTCCAGCACCGAACCGCCGGCCTCGCCGTTGGCGCGTTTGATGGCCTCGACCACCCGCTGATGGGTGACGCCGTAGGCGGCCAGTTTCACCGGGTCGAGGACCACCTGGTACTGCCTGACCATGCCGCCGATGCTGGCCACCTCGGCGACGCCCGGCAGGCTCTTCAGCTCATAACGCAGGAACCAGTCCTGCAGGGATCGAAGCTGCGACAGGTCATGGCGGCCTGTGCGGTCGACCAGGGCGTATTCATAGATCCAGCCCACCCCGGTGGCGTCCGGCCCCAAGGCCGGACGGGCGGTATCCGGCAGCCGGCCCTGGACCTGGTTGAGGTATTCCAGCACCCGCGAGCGGGCCCAATAGAGGTCGGTCCCATCCTCGAACAGCACATAGACGAAGCTGTCGCCGAAGAAGGAGTAGCCGCGCACGACCTTCGCGCCGGGCACCGACAGCATGGTCGTGGCCAGGGGATAGGTGACCTGGTTCTCGACGATCCGCGGCGCCTGGCCGGGATAGCTGGTGCGGATGACCACCTGCACATCGGAGAGATCGGGCAGGGCATCGACGGCCGTGGTGCGCACTGCCCAGACGCCGGTTCCGATGACCGCCAGGGCCGCCAACACGACGAAGAAGCGATTGGCGACCGACCAGCGAATGACGGCGGCGATCAAGGCCTGCCTCCCGTCGGCAGGTCGCTGTCCCCGATCGGGCGGGCGGCGATGCCCGACAGACTGGCCTCGGAGTCGATCAGGAACTGACCGGAGGCGACGACCTTCTCGCCTTCCGCCAGGCCGGCGAGGACCTCGGTCTTGCCACCCGCTTCCCGGCCCGTCCGGACGTCGGCGGGCTGGTAGCGGCCGCCGTCCAGCGCCAGCATGACCAGGGTGCGCCTGCCGGTGCGGATGATGGCTTCCGACGGGACCAGCAGGGCGGGCCTCGCGGTCGCGCCGAGCTGAACAGTGGCGAACATGCCGGGTTTCAGTCGCCCGCCCCGGTTGGAAAGCTCGATCCGCGCGGTCAGGGTCCGTGTCTCGCCCTGGGTCTCGGGCAGGATCGTCGAAACCCGGCCGGCGAAGGTCTCTCCGGGGAAGGCGGCGAGGGTCACGTTGACCGGCGACCCCGCCCGAACCTGTCCGGCCAGGGCTTCCGGGATGGCGGCGTTGACCCAGACCGTGCCGAGGCCATTGACCTCGGCCAGGGTCTGGCCGGCCGTGACGGTCATGCCGGCCCTGACGTTCAGGGTGCGGATCACCCCGCCAGTCGGGGTCGAGAGGGTCACCACGGTTTGCGGACGGCCGGTGCGGTCGATCCGGTCGATCATTCCGTCGGACATGCCGAGCAGAACCAGTCGCTGCCGCGCGGCCCGCGCCAGGCCCGCGTCCCCCGTGCGGCGAACCGCGAGATACTCGGCCTGGGCGCCGCCCCATTCGGGAACCAGCAGATCGGCCAACGGCGCGCCGGCGCCCACGATATCGCCCGGCGCGCGGTTGTAGACCCTCTGCACGAATCCCGCGGCCCGCGCCTGCACGATGGCCACATCGCGCTGGTTGAAGTCCACGACGCCTGTCGCGGTCAGACCGGACGGCAGGGTTCCGCGGGTGACGGCGACAACCCGGCCGCCGAGGTTCTGCAGGCTGGCTGGATCGATGCGAACCCCTGCCTCACCGCTCACGTCGGCGTATTTCGGGATCAGGTCCATGTTCATGGAGGACTTGCCCGGACCGGGATGGCGTTCCGCCGGCAGCATCGGGTCGTACCAGTAGAGGATCTTGCGCTCGGCGCTCTTGGCCTGAGGCGCGGGGGTAGCCGACGGCTGACCCAGCCGCGCCAGGCCATAGCCGCCCGCGCCGGCGACCAGCGCCAGCGCCACGGCCGCCACGACGACCTGAGGCGTCGAAATTCGATCGAACGCGCTCATGATGCGTCGCTCCCATAGGTGATGGTGATCCGCACGGCTTCGCGCAGGGCTTCGGCCTCCTTGTCGAGAAGGTCGAGCTTGGCGTCGGCGAGGGCGGTGAAGGCGGCCAGCACATTCGGCAGACCGGCCGTTCCGGCGGCATAGCTGGCGGTTTCGAGGTCGGCCCGGCGCAGCGCCAGAGGCAGCCGGCCGTCTCGCGCCCGCGCCCAGAGTTCCCGGCGCATCTGAAGGGTGGCCAGGTCGCCATCAAGTTCGGCGGCCAGCTGCCGCCGCGCGATCTCCCGATCGACCCTCGCGCGGCTGGCGTCGGCGGATCGGGCGTCGATCATCGGGCCCTGCCGCTCGCCCTTGCGAAACGGAAGGGACAGTGTGACCCGCGCCGAGACCATGTCGCCGAACATCGGGTCGCGGCGCTGATAGGCCAGCTCCCAGCTCCAGTCCGGCGCCAGCGTGGCCCGGGCTCCCGCCAGATCCGCATCGGCCACACGGGCTGCGGCCCCGTAGGCCAACAGTGTGGGATGGCGGTCCAGGCCCGCCCTCAGCATGACCGGATCGACCTCCCACCGCGGCGGCTCGCCGCCCACCTCGGCTTCCGGATCGCCGGTCCATTGCACCAGCGCCGCCCGGGCCTTCGCGGCGTCGGCCATCAGCGCGCTGCGGCGATCGGCGAGGGCCAGCCGCCACTCGGCCGGGTCGATGGTTTCGGCGGGTCTCGCGCCCCGCGTCACGGCCGAGGGCGCGGTGTCGAGGATCGGCGTGAGGGCCTTCTCCACCTCGCCCAGCGCCGCCAGCCTCGCCCGGGCGTAGTGGAGATCGACCCAGGCCTGGGCGACCGCCAGCCGGACCGCCCTGGCTTCCAGGCCTGTCTGGGCGTCCGCCATGCCGATCTCGGCGCCGGCGCGTTCGACCGCCGCTCGGCGGGCGGGACGGCTGGGCATGTCCTGCATCACCCCGACGCTGGCCATGGTCATCTCGTCCGCTCCGAAGCGACCGGCCATGGGACCGCTGATCGGCAGGTTCTCGACCCCCAGCGCCAGTTTGGGGTCAGGCAGGGCCCCGGCGCCGCGGCTGGCCGCCCGCGCCGCGTCAACGCGCAGGGCGGCGGCCTTGACGCTCGGCGCGGTCTCGCCGGCGCGGGCCAGCGCCTGGTCGAAGGTCAGCGGCTCGGCCTGGGCCGAGGCGGCGATAGCGCTCACGGCGAGCGCCCACGCCCATTTCAAGGGAGACATGCTCCAAACTCCTCATGACGGCGCGCGAGCGCCAGCGGCCGGCCCACGGAGGGGTCGGCGGTCAGTTTGAGAGTCAGAGGGCGATGGGAGGTCGTATGTCCCGGTCGGGCGGCAGGGACGCGAGCGTCCGGGTCGGGCCCCGGAAGGGCTCAACGCTGTTGAAGGTGATGATCGCGAGATCGACGTTCGCGGCGGGCAGCGCGACGGCCGTGGCGAAGCAGGCCATGCCCGGCTTGCAGGGCGCCGTCTGGTCGGAACCGCCGGCGCCGTGATCGCAGCAGTCCATCTTGGCGTGGTCCGCCATAGACATGCCGGTCGCTTCCATCTGGCACGGTGTCGCCGACATGGCGCGCGCCGAGGGCGCAGCGACCAGCGGCAAGGCCAGCGCGGCGGTCCAGACCAGCAGAAGGGCGAGCAATCGGATCAGACGAAATCTCCTGAGCATCGACGATGCCCCCAAGTGGCGTGAGACTCAATGACTCAAGTCAATAACGGTCGTCCTGTTGCCCCAATCGCCGAGCATCCGGGTTCTGGATTGTCAAAAAGGCAAACGAACTATGATCAATAATCGGCTGAGTAAGGACCTCGCCAAAGTTCCGGCGGTCACGCTGGGATTCTGGATCATAAAAATCCTGGCGACCACGCTGGGCGAAACAGGCGGCGACACGCTGTCGATGACCTACAATCTCGGCTACCTGATCAGCAGCGCCATTTTCGTCGTTCCGCTGATTGTCCTTGTGTTCGCTCAGGTGGCCGCCGGCCGCTTTCATCCTTTCCTGTACTGGGCGACGATCATCGCCTCGACCACGGCGGGGACGACGATGGCGGACTTCGCCACGCGGTCACTCGGCATCGGCTATGCTGGCGGATCAGCGCTGCTGCTGGGCTGCGTTCTAGTCTCGCTCCTTGCCTGGCGGCTTGCGACCGGCAGCGTCGCTGTCGAGACCGTAAGCGGCGCACGGTCTGAAATCTTCTACTGGATCACGATCACCTTCTCCCAGACTCTGGGCACGGCGCTGGGCGACTGGGCAGCGGATGACGGTGGGCTGGGTTACCTTGGCGGCGCGGCTGTCTTCGGAGGAACGCTGCTTGTACTGGTCGGAATCTGGCGGTTCACCAGCGTGAGCCGGGTGCTGCTGTTCTGGGTTGCGTTTATCCTGACCCGGCCGTTGGGGGCCACGGTTGGCGACTTCCTGGATAAGCCGCTCGCCAAGGGAGGTCTGGACCTAAGCAGGCCGTTGGCGTCGGCCGTTTTGCTGGCTGCGATTGTTGCGTTTGTCATGCTGATCCCGCAACGCCCCGGCGCGCACCCCCGAAGCAGCTAGCGGAGCTGGTCCAACCGCTCGATCCTGTCGGCGAGGTGGGCGAGCTCAACCTCCGCCCATGGCAAACAAAGATCAGAATCGTTCGCAAAAAGACTTGCGCCTCTAGTGGCTTGAGGGTTTAGGCCGGGTCCAGCCTTCGAAGGATCTTCCATGTCTCTTTCGCCAGATCGCCGAGAACCCGGACTGCATCGTTTCCTCGGCCTTCTTCCGGTCGCTCTCGCCGTCGTTTTCGCGCTTCTGTTGGGCACGAACGCCCAAGCCGCCGTGACACCGGCGGAGACCGTGTGGCGGCTTCTCGATTATGTGGCGGTTGATTATCCCGGCGCCGTTCGAGACGGGCGCATCATCAGCGCCGCCGAATACGCGGAGATGTCGGAGTTCTCCGAGACGGTCGTCACGCAGATGGCCACCTTGCCGCCAACCAAGGCCAAGCCGGGTCTTCTGAAGCAGGCCGAAGCCCTGAAGCTGGCCATCGCAGCGAAGCGGTCGCCCGCCGAGGTCGCCGGTCTGGCCCGTGGGTTGGCGACCGACCTGTTGGCGGCTTACCCCGTGCCGCTCGCCCCCTCGACGGCGCCTGATCTGGCGCGGGGCGCCACCCTCTACAGCGAAAATTGCGCCTCCTGCCACGGGGCGACCGGAGATGGAAATGGCCCGGTGGCAAAAGGGCTCGACCCCGCTCCCATCGCGTTCACAGATCAGGACCGAG
>JACRBD010000295.1 GCA_016234625.1 Caulobacterales bacterium
CGACCGGCGTGGTGCTGCGGGAAAGCCAGATGGACGAGACCGGCGGCGGCCGGGGCTTCACCCTCAAGAGCGGCCTCAAGTCGCCCTTCCTGGACGGCAAGGTCTCGCTCAACGCCAAGCTCGACCGCGAGCACTACGAGTGGTCGCTGAACGACACGATCAGCTTCCCCGCGCCCGGCGGTTTCTCGGTCAACGACGACTTCATTCGCGACGAGGGCGAGGTCGGGGCGAACTGGGAACGGGCGTTCGGACCCAGGCTGAAGTTCGAGTTCACCGGCCTGGTCCAGCGCCGCTACACCGACTTTTCCTCGTCCTTCGACGACGGGACCGACACGGCCCTGTTCAGCCAGCAGAACGAGTCCGGCGAGAGCATCGCCCGCGGCGTGCTGCGCTACACCATCAGCCCGACCTGGTCGGTCGAAGGCGGCGGCGAGGTGGCGTTCAACTCCCTCGACAGCGCCCAGGAATATGTCGAGAACGGCGCGCCAGTGACCCTGCCGGCCGCCAACGTGCTGGTCGAGGAGCGCCGGGGCGAGCTGTTCGGCGCCACCACCTGGCGGGCGTCCCCCAGGCTGTCGTTCGAGGCGGGCCTGCGGGTCGAGGTCTCGACCATTTCCCAGACCGGCGACACCAATCTCGAAAAAACCCTGACCTATCCCAAGCCGCGCCTGGCGGTGACCTGGTCGCCGACCACGACGGACCAGTTCCGCCTGCGTGTCGAGCGCGAGGCGGGCCAGCTCGACTTCGGCGACTTCGTCTCCTCGGTGGCCTTCTCCACGGGCACCGGCACGGCCGGCAACGCCGATCTCGAGCCCGACAAGACCTGGGTGGTCGAGGCCGTCTACGAACGCAAGTTCTGGAAGGACGGGGCCCTCGTCCTGAAGGCGACCCACGAAGAGATCACCGACGCCACCGACCGCGTGCCGATCATCGGCCCGGGCTATGCTTTCGACGCGCCGGGCAATATCGGCGACGGCGTCAGCGACAGCATCGAGATTTCGCTGAACCTGCCGCTGACCCGCTTCGGCATTCCCGGCGGCCTGCTGCGCACGCGCGCGGACTGGACCAAATCCGAAGTCACCGATCCGGTGACCGGCGAGGCCCGCCGCATCAGCGGCCAGTCGCCGTTCGAGGGCGAGATCCGCTTCTCGCAGGACCTGCCGCGCTGGAAGCTGCAATGGGGCTCGGAGGCCTATCTCGGCTTCGAGGAGCGCTACTATCGCTTCGACCAGATCGAGACCGTCGAGCTGGGGACGTGGGTCCAGGTCTATGCCGAGTACAAGCCGCGGCCGAACCTCAGCATCCGGGTCGAGATGCAGAACCTGCTTGGCCGCAACTTCACCCGCACCCGCGAGGTGTACACCGGGCCGCGCAATACGTCGGGCGTCGATTTCACCGATCGCCGCGACCTGAACTTCGACCCGTTCATCTACTTCCGCATCCGTCGCACCTTCAGCTGAGGCTGAGCGGAGCTTCGGCCGCCCGCCCCCCAAACCCTTCGCGCGCGGCCAAAGAAGAAGGGCCCCGGGATCGCTCCCGGGGCCCTTCACCGTTTCAGGATGGATCAGGCGATCAGTGCGGCATGGACTGCCGGTCGCCGTCGATCTCCGGGTGCGGGGTCCCGGTGACCCCGACGTGGCCCCAGTTCTTCACCAGGAAGCTGATCAGGACGAAGAACACCCCGACCCCGATCCCGGCCCAGCCGAGCTTGCTGAAGCCCGCCAGAGAGGTGGCCAGCGCGCCGGCCGGGTCAAGAACCTGCCCGCCCACCGTTTCCGTGCCCAGGCTGCCGGCGATGATGCCGCCGACGTACTGGGCGATGGAGCTGGAGAGGAACCAGACCGCCATCATGAACGACACGACGGTCGGCATGGACAGCTTGGTGATCTCCGACAGGCCGACCGGCGACAGGAACAGCTCGCCGGTGGTGTGCAGCAGGTAGAGGAAGCCCAGCATGATCAGCGGCATCTGGAAGGCCGAGTTGGCCATACCCGCGCTGGCGCCCCAGACGATGACCATGAAGCCCAGGCCGACCTGGACCAGGCCGAGGCCGAACTTCATCACCGGGTTCGGATCGCGGTTGTGCTTGCCCAGCCATAGCCACAGGGCGGCGAAGATCGGGGCGAAGATCAGGATGAAGCCGGCGTTGAACGACTGGGTCTGGGCGGCGGTGATGCCCATGTCGACCCAGCGCACATTGGCCGGAACCCCGGCGGCCATGACCATGTCCCGGGTGCCGAAGAAGAAGCTCTGGCCGAACAGGTCGAGGGTGAAGGGCGAGCTGATCAGCGACAGGTCGACGTTGCGGTCGGCGAACAGGTTGAGCGAGGTGCCGGCCTGTTCGAACAGGGTGAAGAACACCACCGCCCCGAAGATCAGGATCATGGCCAGCATCATCCGTTGCCGCTGGACCCAGGTCTTGCAGATGACGGCGATGATGAACACGACCGCCGCCAGCGAGGCGAGGATGCTGGCGATCAGCACCATGCCGACGATGTCGTTGCGCTGGACCAGCAGCCAAACGACGCCGATACCGAGGATGGCGGCGATGTAGATCAAGCCTTCCTGGTTGATCGGGCCGAAGATCGGCTTGGCCAGTTTCTCGGGATTGGGTGGCTCGCCGTGGCCCTCGAGCAGCGGCTTGCCGAGCACGAAGGCCAGATAGCCGAGCAACATGCCCGCGCCGGCGAGACCGAAGCCCCAGCCCCAGCCGTAGGTCTGGCCGAGATAGCCGCACAGCACCGAGGCCCAGAAGGCCCCCATGTTGATGCCGTAGTAGTAGAGGGTGAAGCCCGGATCCCGGCGCGGATCGCCTTCCGGATAGAGCTGGCCGACGATGGTCGAGATGTTCGGCTTGAGAAAGCCGACGCCCATGATGATCAGCGAAATGGCCAGGAAGAAGATGTTCACATAGGTCGAATTGCGCGTCTCCTTCATCTCGTAGGAGCCCTGCGCCAGGCTGGCGGGCAGCGGCGAGGCGGCCGGCAGGTCGTTGATCTTCAGGGCGCCGTTCTCGCCGGCGCCGAAGCCGTAGCAGCCCTCGCCGACCTTGATGCAAACGTTGCGCTCGGCCCCGCGGCCCTCGACCTGCATGGAGTAGGCCGCGCCCTGGTAGTTCAGGGTCTGCTGCGCCGGCGCGCCTTCGATGGCCATCATCCCGTGACCGGCCACCAGCAGGAGCGCGCCGAAGGCGATCGCCTTGCGGGTGCCGATGTAGCGGTCGGCGAGGATGCCGCCGAGCAGAGGCAGGAGGTAGACCAGCGAGGTATAGGAGCCGTAGAGGCCGCTGGCGTAGTCGTCTTTGAACAGGAAATGTTGCGTCAGGTAGAAGATCAGGATGCCGCGCATCCCGTAGTAGGAGAACCGCTCCCACATCTCCGCGAAGAAGAGAATGAAGAGGCCCTTCGGGTGGTTCCGCATCTGCAGAAGCACCGGGACGCCCGTGGCCAGGGTCACGAGGATCCCCAGCGCGATTACGATATTCATACTGCCTACCCTGTGACTCTATGGCCCCGCGCGGTCGGGAAGACGGCAAGATTCCCCCGAACCGCCGCGATTTGAGCACGAGAAAATCACGCGTTGGCCGGTTTCACAAGCAACGGCTTGCCGTGAACGTCATTCGGGAGCCGACCTGTGGCCCCGGCGTTATCCTTCGCAGGAGGACGACGCCATGATGAACGATGTTCATGGACCGGGGGTTGCGATCGCGGCGGTCGGCGGACGCGTCCGGGTGCTGTTCGAGGGCCATGAGCTGGCCGACAGCGCCCGGGCCCTGATGCTCTCCGAACCGGGCGGGCCGGACGCCTGGTATTTCCCGCCGAAGGACGTCGAGACGGCGTTCCTGCGGCGCAACGACCACACGACCGTCAGCCCCTGGGGCGGGGTGGCCAGCTGGTACACCATCATGCGCGACGCCAGGGTGGTCGAGAACGTGGCCTGGTCCTACGACCAGCCGTTCGACGAGGCGGCCGTCATCGCCGGCTACATCGCCTTCGCGCCGGAGCACGTGGAGCTGCAGCTGGACCAGCCCGCGCCGACCAGGCACGTGCCGGCGCATGATCCGCCTTACGTCTGATCCTCTCCGCGAAGCGGGGAGCGCGCGGAGCGCGGTGGAGGGGCAGCGCTGACGCGAGCGGTCCCATCCTGAATTCCGGCCTGTCCGGCGATTGCGGCGCTGCCCCTCCACCACCCTCCGGGTGGTCCCCCTCCCCTCTGACGAGGGGAGGAGAGTCGCGGCCTAATAAGCGCAGTCCTCGAACACCCGCCCGATGTCGCCGTTCCATTCGCCCTGGAACTTCTCCAGCAGGCGTTCGGCGGGCGTGATCCCGCTGTCGGCGATGGCTTCGAGTTCGCCCAGATAGGTGGTCTCGTCGATGAAGCCGCCGTCCAGCCGGGCGCGGCGCCTGAGGCCCTCGCGGCTGATGGCGATCATGTCCCTGGCCACGTCCTGCACCGTGCGGCCGGCGACCACGGCCTTGAGGCCCAGCCGGTTGACGTCGCGGCGGACGTTTTCGCGGTCTTCCGGGGTCCAGTGCTTGCACAGGTCCCAGGCCGCGGCGAGGGCGGCGCTGTCGTAGAAGATGCCGGTCCACAGGGCGGGCAGGGCGCACAGCCGGCTCCAGGGCCCGCCGTCGGCGCCGCGCATCTCCAGATAGGTCTTCAGCCGCACCTCCGGGAAGATGGTGCTGGTGTGGTCGACCCAGTCCTTGAGCGTCGCCCGCTCGCCGGGAACCTCGTCCAGCTTGCCGTCGATGAAGTCGCGGAACGACTTGCCGGCCACATCGACGTACAGGCCCTTCCGCTTGACGAAATACATCGGCACGTCGAGGGCGTAGCGCGCGTAACGTTCGAAATCGAAGCCGTCCTCGAAGACGAAGTTGAGCATCCCCGTGCGGTCGGCGTCGGTGTCGGTCCAGACATTGGCCCGGGCCGACAGGAAGCCGTTGGGCTTGCCTTCCGTGAACGGCGAGTTGGCGAACAGGGCGGTGGCGATCGGCTGCAGCGCCAGGCTGGCGCGGAACTTGGCCGCCATGTCGGCTTCGGAGCTGAAGTCGAGGTTGGCCTGCACCGTGCAGGTGCGGAACATCATGTCCAGGCCCAGCTTGCCGACCAGCGGCATGTAGCGCCGCATGATCACATAGCGGCCCTTGGGCATGATGGCGGCGTCCTGCCGCTTCAGGGTCGGATGGAAGCCCAGGCCCAGGAAGCCCAGCCCCAGCTCGTCGGCGACCTGTTTGACCTCCTGGAGGTGGTTGCCGGTCTCCTCGCAGATCTCGTGCATCGAGTTCAGCGGCGCGCCGGAGAGCTCGAACTGGCCGCCGGGCTCCAGGCTGACGCTGGCGCCGTTACGCTCAAGGGCGATCAGGGTCTGGCCGCCGTCGGCGCGGTCTTCGTAGACGCCTTCCCAGCCGAACCGCATCAGGCCCTTGAGCATCGCCTCGATGCCGTCGGGCCCGCCGTACTGTACGGGGGCGTGGTCCTTGAGGTGGAAACCGAACTTCTCGTGCTCGGCGCCGACGCGCCACTCGGCGGCCGGCTTGCTGCCGGAGGCGAACCAGCCGGTCAGGTCGTCAAGCGTCAGGGGCCTGTCGTCACACGTCGTCGTGGCCATTCGTTTGTGCCTCCCCGGCATATTTTCAGTGGCGAGGGAGGCCCCTTCCCCGACCGGGCGCGATCAATACGCTCAAGTGCAGGTGGGAGACAATCACGCTCCGCGCAAGGCTTCGTGACGGCGGTGTGTGCGGCGGCGCTAGCGCCAATCCCCCAGCGCCGCCTGCCACAGGGTGAGGGCGGCGATGGCGGCGGTGTCGGCGCGCAGGATTCTCGGACCCAGCGAGACAGCCGTGACGAAGGGCAGGGCGCGCAGCCGCTCGCCCTCTTCCGGCGCGAAGCCGCCCTCTGGCCCGATCAGCACCGCGCCCTTGCGATCCTCCCCGCCTTGGCGGGGAGGATTGAGGGCATTTAATGCCGGCGGGACCCCGCCGCCCTCGTCGCAGAACACCAGCCGGCGGGCCGGGTCCCAGCCGTCGAGCATCCGGTCGAGCTTCTCCGGCGGGACGATTTCCGGCACGTCCAGCCGCCCGGTCTGTTCGGCGGCTTCGACAGCGATGGCCCG
>JACRBD010000296.1 GCA_016234625.1 Caulobacterales bacterium
GCCGGGGTTTCGTTCGAGGAGCGCTACTACACCGCCCAGCCGCACGGCTTCATCAACCTGACGCACGTATCGGCCCCGGCGTGCGAAGCCGTGGCCGAGATCGGCGTGCTGACGGGCAATCTGCTGCGACGCGTTTCCGCCGGGACTTAGGCCCCCGCGGTCATCCTCCAGATGAGGGCGTCGATGTCGGCGAACAAACGCTTCAGAAAATGCGGCATGGTGAGGGACTCCCCAATGCTCATAGACCTCGCGTTAACGATTGTTGGCCGATTCGGGTTCCACGGCTAAACGCTGGCTCATGAACGAGCCTCCCGCCCCGATCCGCATCTACATCGACGCCGACGCCTGTCCGGTGAAGGACGAGACCTACAAGGTCGCCGCGCGCTATGGCCTGAAGACCTGGGTGGTTTCGAACAGCTTCATGATGATCCCGGTCTCGCCTCTGATCGAGCGGGTGATCGTCGAGGCCGGCCCGGACATCGCCGATGACTGGATCGCCGAGCGGGCGGCGCCGGGCGATGTGGTGGTGACCAACGACATCCCCCTGGCCGACCGGGTGCTCAAGGCCGGCGCTGCGGCGATCAAGCCCAACGGCCAGCCGTTCACCGCCGACTCCATCGGCTCGGCCCTGGCCCAGCGATCGATCATGGAGCACATCCGCTCCACCGGCGAAATCACCGGCGGCCCGCGCCCCTTCGACCGCAACGACCGCTCGCGCTTCCTGCAGGCGCTGGACGAGGCGATCCAGAAGTCGAAGCGCCAGAGGCGCTAGACGGCGGCCGGCTCCCCGTTATGCTCGCGATACGGGATCGGGGACCAGACATGAACGGCATGACGGCGGCGCTGCGGCGCTACGCGGACTTCGAGGGCCGGTCGAGCCGCACCGAGTACTGGTTGTTCGCGCTGTTCCAGTTCCTCGTCCTGTTCGGCGGCATGGTCGTGAGCGGGATTCTGTCGACCGTCTTCTCGATCGCCGACGACAGTGGGGCGGCCGCGTCGATGGTCAGCGGTCTGGTGGCTCTGCTGATCGTCCTGGCCTTCCTCTACTTCTTTATTCCGAACCTGTCGGTCACGGTTCGCCGGCTGCACGACACCGGCAATTCCGGTTGGCTGCTGCTGCTCCACCTGATCCCGCTGGGCGGGTTCGTGATCTTCGTCTTCACCCTGCTGGAGAGCGCGCCGGGCAAGAACCGCTATGGGCCTAACCCGCATGAGGCGTCTGTCACGCCGAGCACCGCCTCCGTGTTCGACTGACGGCCCGGGCGTCACGTTAGGCGGCCGGCGGCGGATCGGGCTAGAAGGACGGCGCCATGATCGCCATCCCGCCAAACATCGAGCTCGACGAGGCCGAACTGGAGTTCGCCTTCATCCGCGCCTCGGGACCCGGCGGGCAGAACGTCAACAAGGTGGCGACGGCGGTGCAGATGCGTTTCGACGCGCGGCGCTCCCCGTCCCTGCCCAATGACGTCAGCACCCGCCTGCAGAAGCTGGCCGGGTCGCGGCTGACCCTGGACGGGGTGATCGTGATCACCGCGGGCCGCCACCGCACCCAGGAGCGGAACAAGGCCGACGCCATCGAGCGGCTGACAACCCTGATCGCCAAGGCCGCCGAGCCCCCGCCTCCGCCGCGCAAGAAGACCAGGCCCTCGAAAGCGGCCAAGGCGCGGCGGGTGGACGCCAAGACCCGGCGGGGCGGGGTGAAGGCCATGCGGGGCCGGCCGGCCGGCGAAGACTAGGCGGCTCGCCTCGACCGAGGCCTCGATGAGGGGAAATCCGTCAGTTTTCCGGCCGGCTGCATGCGCTGGATCAATAACGCCGCCGCGCCGTTGCATCCGGCGCAAACCGCGCTAGCGTGCGCCCGCATCAGTCGGGAGAATTCACCATGCGCGCGGAAGTCAAAATCATGGTCCTGGTCGGCGCGGCCGCGTTGCTGACCGCCTGCGGCAAGGCCGCCGAGGCGCCGGCCGCCACGGAAAGCGCCGCCACGACAGCCGCGACTCC
>JACRBD010000024.1 GCA_016234625.1 Caulobacterales bacterium
GATGAGCATTCTTGCTCCGGCGGGACCTTCGTCAAGGACGGGCCCGAAGGGCCCGCCGCCGCGCGGCCGCCGAAGGCGGTCCTTGACCAAGGTCACGCCCGGAGCGGACCATTCCATCAAGGCCTTCAGGGCGCATCAGCATCCGGAGTGGGGCTGATGAAGGCTCAAACCTTCCTGAACCGCCCGCCCTGGCTAGCCATCAGGGCCAGGCCCCAGTCGTCCGGCAGCAGTTTGGCGATGGCGGCGATGGCCTTGTTGGGCGTGCCGGTGACGCAGACCGGGCGATTGGCCTCGGCCGCCTCGTAGCCGGTGGCCGCCACCTCGTCGGCGCCCAGCCACAGCCATTCCGGCGTCGACTGGCTGATCTGCGCCCGGGTGGCGTTGACGTCGTGGAATTCGCTGAAGGTGAAGCCTGGGCACAGGGCCGAGACATGCACGCCGGTGGCCAGGTTCTCCAGGTGCAGGCTCTGGGAGAACTTGACCAGGAAGCTCTTGGTCGCGGCGTAGAGGGTATGGCCGGCGGACCCCGGGACCAGGCCCGCCAGGGAGGCGACGTTGACGATCCGGCCGAACCTGCGCTCGACCATGCCCGGCAGGACCTTGTGGGTCAGCTCGCAGACGGCGATCAGCATCACCTGCAGCATGGTGCGCTGGTCGGGCCACGCCGTATCGGCGTAGGCGCCGGGCAGGCCGTAGCCGGCGTTGTTGATCAGGGCGTCGACCACCCGGCCATGGGACTCGATTTGCGCCAGCATCGCGTCGGCGGCGCCGGGCTCGCCCAGGTCGGCGGCGATGACCAGGGCCTCGACCCCGAAGCGCAGGCGAATCTCGGCGGCCAGGGCCTCGAGGCGATCCGCCCGGCGGGCGGTCAGGGCCACGTCATAGCCGTGGCTGGCGTAGATGCGGGCGAAGGCGGCGCCGATGCCGGCGGAAGCGCCGGTCACCAGCGCGAGGCGACGAGCCATGCGGGCGGACCCTTGAGGAATTGGGACCTCAAGAATGGTCCGCCCGCCGGGCCGGTTCAAGCCGCGTCAGGCCGCTTCGGCCAATTCAGTGGCCGCGCCGCGCTTCCAACGTTGCGCCGCCTCGGCCACGCGCACGCCCAGAAGCCGGGCGGTTTCACGATCGCCGGCCGGCGGACTGATGTCCGGCCCGACGTTGTCGGACTGGGCGGCCAGGCCCAGGAAGGCGCCGACGCGGTTGAGCGTGTCGGGCCCGCGCTCGGCCGCCGGGACGTTGGGCGGCGGCACGCCGAGGTTGACCCAGTTCATGCCGTGCTGCGAGGCGAGGATGGCCAGGCTGGTAAGGGCGTGAAGCTTGTCGCCGGCGAAACTGTGAGAGTTGGTAAAGCCCGCGGCCAGCTTGTCCTTCCAGCCACCGGTGAAGAAGGCCCTGGAGGTGGCGTCGGCGAACACTTTGAACACGCCGGATACGTCGCCCATGTAGGTCGGGGCGCCGAAGATGACCGCGTCGGAAGCGGTGATCTCGTCGATCAGCGGATCGAAGTCCTGGGCGGCGCTGTCGATCTTCAGCAGCACCGCCTCCGCGCCGGAGTCGCGGACGCCCTGGGCGACGCTGTGGGCCAGGACTTCGGTGTGTCCGTAGCCGGAGTGATAGGCGATGGCGATGCGGGTCATGGCGTTTCCCCTTAAGAAACTGTGTCGGTGACAGTTACTTATAGCCACACGCGATCATCCGCAAGGGATCGGCAACACATCTTGTCACAGTTTTTCTGCTGGCGCCTTGAGAAGATCGGCCACCGTGATGCGGGACAGCCGCTCGGAGGCCGCGGTGTCGGCGGCAATGATCGCCGCGCTGACCGCCTCGGGGATCAATTCGCCCACGGGGCAACCCTTGGCCCCAGGAGGCGCCACGCCCAGGTGGGTGCAGCCGCCCACCGCCTTGAGCACGGCGTCCAGGGTGATGGCGGCGGGATCGCGCTTCAGCCAGGCGCCGCCGCCGGCCCCGGCGCGGGTGTCGATCAGCCCGGCCCGGGCCAGCATGGCGGTCACTCGTCGCACCACCACCGGATTGGTCGGCATGGACGCCGCCAGCTCGGCGCTGGAAATGGCGCGCTCGGACACGGTCGCCTCCTTGTGCGCAAGGTAGGCGAGGGCATGGGCCGCAACGGGGAATTTCTGACTGTCGGACATGGCTGGACGACAAAGGTAGGAAAGGCGGAGGCCCCGCGCCACGAAATTCGTCGAAGGGCGTTGTCAGACGTGCGATTGAACCTCGTGCGGATTGGGTGTATCGCCGCCGCCGCACTCGCTAGGGACTCAGGCGACGGGACTTTCCCGCCGTGATCCCGGAGGGATCTGATGGCTTCCGAGGCCCCCGGCGCGTCTGCCCCTGAAGCGGCGGCGTCAAAACCCGTTCCACCCCATGCATCCGACAGTCACGGAACCCAGAGCTTCTGGGCCCTGGCCCTCGGCTCCATCGGCGTGGTGTTCGGCGACATCGGCACCAGCCCGCTCTACGCCATGCGCGAGGCGCTGGCCCATTCGCGCAGCGGCGGGGCCTCCGAGTTCGCCGTGATGGGCGTGGTGTCGCTGGTGATCTGGGCGATGTTCCTGGTGGTGACGGTGAAATACGTCATCCTGCTGATGCGGGCCGACAACAAGGGCGAAGGCGGCACGCTCGCGCTGATGGCCCTGGCCCGCCGCACCCTGACCAAGACGACCGGCAAACGGTCGGCGGCGGTCTTCTTCCTCGGGGTGGTCGGCGCGGCGCTGTTCTATGGCGACGGGGTCATTACCCCGGCCATCTCCGTGTTGTCGGCGATGGAAGGCCTGCGCGACGCGCCCGGCATGGGCGCCAGGGTCGAGCCCTACATCCTGCCGATTTCGGCCGGCATCCTGGTGGCGCTGTTCATGGTCCAGTCGCGCGGCACCCATCGGGTGGCCGCCTTCTTTGGCCCCATCACCCTGCTCTGGTTCGTGGTGCTGGGCGGCCTGGGGCTGTTCCACCTCAAGGACGACCTGTCGATCTTCCTGGCCTTCAACCCCTGGTACGGGGCCCGCTTCCTGTGGGAAAACGGCTTCCTCGGCTTTGTCATCCTCGGCAGCGTCTTCCTGGTCGTCACCGGAGCCGAGGCGCTCTACGCGGACATGGGCCATTTCGGCAAAGGACCGATCCGCGCCTCCTGGCTGGTGGTGGTCTTCCCCTGCCTCGCCCTCAATTATCTGGGACAGGGGGCCATGATCCTGGCCCATCCGGAGACGCGCCATAATCCGTTCTGGGAGATGGTGCCCCAGTTCGCCTACTGGCCGATCCTGGCGCTGGCGGCCTGCGCGACGGTCATCGCCAGCCAGGCGGTGATCACCGGCGCCTTCTCGGTGACCCAGCAGGCGGTGCAGCTGGGCCTGCTGCCGCGCATCGACATCCGCCGCACCTCGGAAACCCAGGCCGGCCAGATCTTCGTGCCGCAGGTCAACACCATGCTGATGATCGGCGTGCTGGTCCTGCTGTTCAGCTTCCGCAACACCAGCGCCCTGGCGGCGGCCTACGGCATCGCCGTCACCGGCTCGATGTTCGTCGACACCCTGCTGGCCTTCGTCATCGTCAAGGCGGCCTGGAAGTGGGGCTGGCCGGCGACCCTGGCGATCCTGGCGCCGCTGGTGATGCTCGACCTGACGTTCATCTCGTCCAACCTGCTGAAGATCCCGAAGGGCGCCTGGATGCCGCTGGTGTTCGGCGCCGTGCTGGTGCTGATCATGTGGACCTGGACCAAGGGGGCCCAGATCCTCACCGACAAGACCCGACGCGACTCGGTGCCGCTGACCGACCTGATCGACATCCTCAAGGCCCGGCCGCCGCACCGCGCGCCCGGCACCGCGATCTTCCTGACCAGCGACCCGGACATGACGCCGGTCGCCCTGATGCACAATCTCAAGCACAACAAGGTGCTGCACGAGAAGAACGTCATCGCCACCGTCCGCACCGCCGAGACGCCGCGGGTCAACGAAGCCGACCGGGTGCGCATCGAACCGGTGAACGACGACTTCAAGAAGCTGATCATCACCTACGGCTTCATGGAAACGCCCAACGTGCCCAAGGCCCTGGCGCTGCTGCGCAAGCAGCAGGGGCTGAAATTCGACATCATGGCCACCAGCTTCTTCCTCGGCCGCCGCTCGGTGATCGCCTCGGCCCACAGCGGCATGCCGCTCTGGCAGGACAAGTTGTTCATCTTCCTGATGCGCAACGCCGCCAACCCGACGGACTTCTTCAAGATTCCGCCGGGCCGGGTGGTCGAACTCGGGGCGCAGGTGACGGTCTGACCGGATGATCCAGGCTCTTTCCATCACCGGCGACGTCTTCTGGATCCTGTGCCTGGCGCTGATGAGCTCCCTGTCCTGGAATGCCTGGAAGCGGATCGCCCCGGACACCCAGGTCCCTGTGGCCTGGAAGGGCGAGGCCCCCTCGGCACGCGCCCATCGCCTGCCCGCGCTCTGGCTTGTCCCGGTGCTGGCCTTCGCCCTCGGCGCCTGGTTGAAGTTCGAGAGCCGCGCACCGGGCATCGGGATCGATGAGGCCCTGATCACGCTCGGTGTCCGGCTGACGCTGGCCCCGCTTGTGGCGGTGCTGCACATGAGCCAGGTCCGCCGCGCGCTCGCCACACTCGAGGCCGAGGGTAACCTTCGTCCCTGACGACCCGGAGCCCGGCTGGATGCTGCGCCGCCGTTTCCTGCTCTCCGCCCTGCCGGCGCTCATCCCCGGATCAACAGCGCGGGCCCAGCCCGGGGTCCATCCCCTTGTGTCCGCTGCTCGCCGGCAGGTCGGCGTGACGGTCCGCTATGACCCCGCCTATGTCCGTCTCGTCTATCCCGGCGGCGACGTGCCGGGGGATCGCGGCGTCTGCACCGATGTGGTCATCCGCGCCTACCGGGCGGCCTTCGGTCTCGACCTGCAGAAGCTGGTACACGAAGACATGACGCGCCACTTCGCGGCCTATCCGAAGACCTGGGGTCTGCGCGGACCCGACCGCAACATCGACCACCGGCGCGTGCCCAATCTGGAAACATTCCTGACCCACCGGCGCGCGGCATTGCCATTGTCGGCCCCCTGGGAGGCCGGCGACCTGATCACCCAGCGCCTGCCGGGAAACCTGCCCCACATCGTCATCGTCACGGGCGGGAAGTCCGCCCTCGGCCAGCCGTTGGTGGTCCATAACATCGGGACCGGCGCACAGGTCGAACCGATCCCGGCCTTCGCCCGCAATGTCGGCCGATTCCATTTCATGCCGTATCGGGGTTGACCCCGCCCCCCCGGCGCCCTTGAACGCGCGGTTCTAGCTGCTCTTCCAGGAACACCGCCCGTGACCGCGCACAAGTCCGTCAAGAAGGTCGTCCTCGCCTATTCGGGCGGTCTGGACACCTCGATCATCCTCAAGTGGCTGCAGACCGAATACGGGGCGGAGGTCGTCACCTTCACCGCCGACCTCGGCCAGGGCGAGGAGATCGAGCCCGCGCGGGCCAAGGCCCTGGCCGCCGGGGTCAAGCCGGAGAACATCTTCATCGAGGACGTGCGCGAGGAGTTCGTCCGCGACTACGTCTTCCCGATGTTCCGCGCCAACACGGTCTATGAGGGCCAGTACCTGCTCGGCACCTCGATCGCCCGGCCGCTGATCGCCAAGAAGCAGATCGAGATCGCCCGCAAGACCGGCGCCGACGCGGTCAGCCACGGCGCCACCGGCAAGGGCAACGACCAGGTCCGTTTCGAGCTCGGCTACTACGGCCTGGAGCCCGACATCACGGTGATCGCCCCGTGGCGAGAGTGGGATTTCAAGTCCCGCGAGGCCCTGCTGGACTTCGCCGAGAAGCACCAGATCCAGATCACCAAGGACAAGCGCGGCGAGGCGCCCTTCAGTGTCGACGCCAACCTTCTGCACTCATCGTCCGAGGGCAAGGTGCTGGAGGACCCGGCGGTCGAGGCCCCCGAGTTCGTCCATATGCGCACCATCTCGCCCGAGGACGCGCCGGACAAACCCCAGGTCTTCACCATCGATTTCGAGCGGGGCGACCCGGTGGCCATCGACGGCGTGGCCATGTCGCCGGCGACCCTGCTGACCGAGCTGAACCGGCTGGGTCACGACAACGGCGTCGGGCGCCTCGACCTGGTGGAGAACCGCTTCGTCGGCATGAAATCGCGCGGCGTCTACGAGACCCCCGGCGGGACCATCCTGCTGGCGGCCCACCGCGGCATCGAGTCGATCACCCTGGACCGCGGGGCCATGCATCTGAAGGACGAGCTGATGCCGAAGTACGCGGAGCTGGTCTACAATGGCTTCTGGTTCACGCCGGAGCGGGAGATGCTCCAGGCGGCCATCGACTACAGCCAGACGAAGGTCAGCGGACAGGTGCGGGTCAAGCTCTACAAGGGCAACGTGACCATCATCGGTCGCACAAGCCCCTTCAGCCTCTACGACCAGGATCTGGTGACGTTCGAGGAAGGCAAGGTGGCCTACGACCACCGCGACGCCGGCGGCTTCATCAAGCTCAACGCCCTGCGCCTGCGCGTGCTGGCCAAGCGGGACCGGCGGACGAAGTAGCTCCAATTCCTCTCCCGCGAGGGAGGGGATTGGGCCATTGGCAGACCCGCCCTGATGTCTTGAAGGCCAGCTTTGCTCCGGCGGCCGTCCTGCTCAAGGACCGCCTTCGGCGGCCGCGCAGCGGCGGGCCCGAGAGGGCCCGTCCTTGACCAGGACGACCGTCCGGAGCGCATCATTCCATCAAGGCCAAAGGGCAATTGTCATCCGGCGGAAGGGGACATGCACTTCAGTGCGTGTCCCCGGCGGCTTTAAGTGGCGGGGGACACGTATCGAAGGCGGTACATGTCCCCGCGAACGGCTCACCCATCCAGCCGGTTGCACGGAAACCGGTCGCGGATTCGGTCGGCGAAGAACCGGCCCTTGGACTCCGCCTCGATGAAGCTGCGGTGCACCTCGCCGGGCACGCCGACGTAGACGTATTCGCCGCTGCCCTCGAAACGGACGAAAAGCTTCTGGCGGTCATCCTCGTAGCGGATGTCGCTGATCACGGCGGATTCGACGCGCGTGGCGGCCTCCCGATCCCCTCGGTTCCCGGGGCCTAAAGCCGGCAAACGGCCATGGGTTCCGGGGTGAGGCGAAGCATGACAGGCTTCCGCCGCGGCGGCGCGGACCGTCGCGGGAATTGGGGAGGCTCTCTCACATGCAATCACATGCCTACGTCGCCATCGTCACCCTATTGGCCCTGCTGGTCTATTTCTGGATGAGCCTGGGCGTCGCCGGCGCGCGCCGCAAATGCGGCATCGCCGCGCCCTGCATGGTCGGAGACCCGGTTCTGGAGCGCGCCATCCGCATCCAGGGCAACACCCTGGAATGGCTGCCGATCTACCTGCCTTCGCTGTGGCTGTGTCATCTGTTCTGGGCCAACGAGGATCAGACCGGCGTCATCGTGGCCGCCATTGGCGCGATCTGGATCGTAGGGCGCATCATGTACGCCCTGGGCTATGCCAGCGATCAGTCGAAGCGGAGCATGGGCTTCCTGGTCCAGTTCCTGTCATCCGCCGCTCTCCTGTTCGGCGCGCTGGGTAAGGCGGTCTGGATCCTGGTCGCCTAGCCAGACCGACCTCGCGGGGCTCGCCATCAGCGTCCTCGGCGCGCACGGCGTCGCCGCTTCACGAGACTGGCCTGGGGCTCGATACCGGGCGCCAGGCCTATTTCGCCCCGAGATCCTTCAGCGCGAAGCGCCAGCCGGACGGGCTGCCGCAGGCGCAGCCGTGCATCACTCCGGCCTTGTCCCACCAGATCAGGACAGGGGTCCCGAAGCCGATGCCGTTGGCTTTGAGCAGCGGCCCCAGCTTGTCGACCATGTCGCGGCCGGCCTCGACCACCGCGGTGCGGGC
>JACRBD010000299.1 GCA_016234625.1 Caulobacterales bacterium
GTGTACATGGCCCGCACCCGGGCGGCGTCCGACGTGGGGTTCAGGCCATGGGCGTCGCGGCCGGGGCTGTGGTCGCCGCCGTAGAGGGTCGCCCGCGCGCTCCAGCCGCCGCAGCCGGCCAGCGTGCCGTCCGCCTCGACGATGAAATAGGTCCGGTCCTCGATCAGCTGGCTGTCCAGGCGCATCAGCTTGCGGGAGGCGGCGATCTGGTCGTCGCTGAGAAACGCGCGCTGAAGCTCGCCGATGGCGCGGTCCATCAACGCGTTTAGGGCCGGCATGTCCTCCGGCGTGGCGAGGCGGTGAGTCAGGGTCATGGGCGCAGGATAGGGGCATTGCGACATTCCGTCCCCAATTCCGGCCGATCCGTGCTACAGGTTAACTTCCCCGCGCGCGGATGGCGCGCCGGCCGCCGGCGATTCTGGCGGCAGATTGGAGACTCCATGATCGAGGAAGGATTCGTGCGGATGTACGCGCACGACTTCGCGGCCCTTGCGGCCCGGGCCGAAGGCGGTACCGACGTCGAGGCGCTGGTGCGCAAGCGTATCGACGAGGCGCGGTCGCACGCCGCCCTGATGGACGCCCGCAAGGGCGAAGGCCACCTGCCCGCGGTCGCCGACCGGGTCGCTCACGAAGCCGAGCGCGAAGATGTGAGATTCGTCCGCGCCGGTCAGGACGTCCCCGGCGCGCTCGCCCGTCGCAAGGAATTCCTGTTGCAGATCGTGCGATTGCTGCGGTCTCCGCCCGTCGCGGCCGGCCGCATGTCCATCGCCGTCAGAGGTTAGGCCGACTCACTTCATCTTGCCTGCCTCGAAAAAAAGTGCGAGCAAGTCGGCGTCGAAATTTCGCTTAGGTTCGGTCGCCATCCACCGCACGTCTTGAAGTCTTGCGCCGGACCTGCTCCTCGATCCTTCCGAAATCCCGATCCTGCCGCGTCTCTCGGGACGCATTCTGACTGTTGAAGAGGATACATCCATGGCTACCGGAACCGTGAAGTGGTTCAACGCCACCAAGGGCTACGGCTTTGTTCAGCCGGACGACGGCGGCGCCGACGTGTTCGTGCACATTTCGGCGGTTGAACGCGCCGGCATGCGTTCGCTGAACGAAGGCCAGAAGCTGAGCTACGAACTCGAGCGCGACCAGCGCTCGGGCAAGACCTCGGCGGGCCAGCTCCAGGCGCTCTAAGAGCAATTGGACGCAAAGCTTGACGGGCCGGTCTCTTCACGGAGGCCGGCCCGTTTTCATTGGGGGGTGATCTCTCATTGTCATCCCGGACGGCCGTCAGGCCGATCCGGGACCCAGATCAAATCCCGGCCCGGGCGTCCGAAGCCGAATCCGGGTCCCGGCTCTCCGCTGCGCTGCGGCCGGGATGACAGATCTTAAAACCCCAGCGAAATCCCGCCGGTGACCGACGACTCCGAACCCGGACCGTCACTGTCGGCGTAGGTGACGCTCAGGCTGATCGGCCCGACGTCCTTCGCCACCCCCAGCTGCCAGTCCAGTTTGCCATCGGCGAAGGCCCCGTCCTCGTGGCCGATCTGGCCATTGACGCTGACCGGCCAGTGCTCCGGCGCGTAGTCGCCGCCGACATAGAAATAGCGATTGTCCTCGTCGCCAAGGTTGGCCTGCGACGGCGCGTATTGGAAGCCCAGGGTGGTGGTGAAGGCGCCGGTGGTCTTCGACGCCGAGATCGGGACCTCGAAATAGTCCAGGTCGTCGCCGTCCGGATAGCCGTAGTGCAGCAGCGCCACGTCCCAGTCCCAGCCGCCGGCAGAGAAGGTCTTGCCCACCGACAGATCGACCTCGATCAGGGCCCCGTCGCCATCGGCGCCAATGCCGACTTCTTCGATCTCCGAGCCCCAGATGCCGAAGTAGAAGCCGTGCGGGGCGTTCACCGTCAGGCCGCCCTGCACCGCCCAGTCGCCGCCTGACAGGGAATAGCCCCGGTACTGGTAGTCAGACACCACGCCGATATCGCCCGACAGCTTCCAGCCCTCGCTGTCCGCGTCCTGGGCCCGCGCCGTCGATCCGAAGGCCAGGGCCGCACAGGCCGCCAGCATCACCACACTTCTGGTCATGGGAACCCCCTCCCGTTGTTCATCCGGCCAACCTCGGCGTAAACGGTTAACGAGCCGCGAGGTTCTTGGCGCGTCAACTGCGACAGTCTGGCTCAATTGGGGTTCAGCCAGCATTAGGAATTGTCCCCCAGTCTGGGGAGGTGACCAATCTCGCCACCCGCAGCCGCAGCGAACTCCAGCGTATCCTGCTGCTGGGCCTTCTGGTTCTGGGCATCGTGCTGGCGGCGGGCCTGGGCGCCCTGGCCTTCGCGGCGGGGTCGGTGGACCAGGCCGTGGCCGCCGAGGAGCGGGCGCTGGTCGTCCGCACCCTGGACCGGCGGGCGCGGCAGGTCCTCTCCGACATCACCTCGGCGACGGTCTGGGACGATGCCTACATCAATACCGTTACGCGGTTCGATCCGGCCTGGATCGACGAGAACTACGGCGTCTACTACTCCACCTACATGCATCACGACCGGACCCTGGTGTTCGGCCCAGACGCGACGGTGGTCTACGCCTCCGACGCCGGCGAAGTGACCACCCCGGACACGGTTTCACGTTTCGCCGTCGACGTTTCCCCAATAGTCAGCCGGGTCCGCCGGACGCAGGCCAGCCGCGCGACCAACCGCGCCGCGCCGCGCAACGGCCTGGACAGCGTGGTCACCGCCTCCGCCCTGATCAGGTCAGGCGGCGACATCTGGATGGTCGGAGCCTCCAGCGTCACCCCGGAAACCACCGAGGTCGCCCAGTCCCGCGGCCCCGGCGCCACGGTGGTCTCGGCCCGGCGGCTGGACCCCGGCTACGCCGCCGAATTGCAGAACGACCTTGGTATTTCGGCGGCGCATCTGGTCAAGCCGGGAGAACCCAAGCCCGCCGTCGCTGTCGACCTCAAGGACGCCGGAGACCGGGTTCTGGGCGTCCTGGCCTGGTCGCCCAAGCGGCCGGGCATGGGCATGCTGGGCGAGGTTCTCGGACCGGTGCTGTTGGTTCTGGCGGCGTTCGGCGTCGCCGCCTGGGCCCTGTCGCGGCGAGTGTTCGCGGTTCTGCGCAGCCTGGCGGAAAACGACCGGACGCTTGAGGCGACCCTGGCGGACCTCACGGTGGCCCGCGATCGGGCCGAGGCGGCCAGCGTGGCCAAGTCGCGGTTCCTCGCCAATGTCAGCCACGAGATCCGCACGCCGCTGAACGGCGTCCTGGGCATGGCGCAGATCATGGACCGCGGCGAGCTGGCGCCGGCCCAGCGCAAGAACCTGGCGATCATCCGCGAGTCCGGCGCCACCCTGCTGACCCTGCTCAACGACGTTCTGGACCTGGCCAAGATCGAGGCCGGCAAACTGGACATCCAGCGCGAGGAGACTGATGTCGGCGCGGCGGTGGGCGGGGTCTGCGCCACCTTCACGGCCATGGCGCGCGAGAAGTCGCTCAAGCTGGGCTTCGCCGTCGAGCCCTCGGCGACGGGTGTCTGGCTGCTGGACGGCATGAGGCTGAACCAGGTGATGGCCAACCTGATCTCCAACGCCATCAAGTTCACCGCCTCCGGCCATGTTTCGGTGCGGGTCTGGAAAAGCGACCGGGGTCTGGAATTCGCCGTGATGGACACCGGCGCGGGGATTCCGGTCGAACGGTTGAACGAGCTGTTCGGCAAGTTCAACCAGATCGATTCCTCGACCACCCGGCAGTTCGGCGGCACGGGCCTCGGCCTGGCCATCTGCCGCGAGCTGGTGTCGCTGATGGGCGGCGAGATTGCCGTCGAAAGCGCGGTCGGCGAAGGCTCCTGCTTCAGCTTCTTCCTGCCCGCGGAGGCCGGACGGGCCCGGACCGCATCGGCCGCCTGACGGCCAGCGGGCTGGACCAGTCGCCGGCCCGGGCGCAGGATCGCCATGATGGCGCGGAGGGCCTGACGGGCCGGTCTGGAGGGCGAAGTCAATGAAGCATCTCGTTGCCCTGGCGGCCCTGTTCGCCAGCCTCGCGCTACCGGCCGAGGCGCTTGAGGCCCCGAAGGACTACGCCGGCAAATGGACTCTCTCGGGCGTCTCCGAGGGTGACGCCGCCTGCACCCTCGCCCTGACGTCCGAGGCGGCCATCGGCGGTTGGGGCGTCGACTTGCCGAAGGACTGCGTCGACAGGTTCGCCGTCGCCCAGGATGTCGCCGCCTGGACGATCGCGCCGGGCGGAGCCATCGCCTTCATCGACCCCTTGCGGCATGTGCTGCTGAGGTTCGAGCCTGTCGCGGCGGGCGGCTACGTCGCACACCCGGCCAACGGCGAACCGGTCGCTCTCGATCGCGCGCGGGTCGATGTGGCGATGACCGAACGCCAGCGCATGAGTGGGGCCTGGGCCCTGACCGCGCTGGCCGGCGCGCCGACCTGCCGTCTGAAACTGACCGCGACGACCAATGGACTTTCGGGCGGCATACAGCGGCTGGCGTCCTGCCAGGCGCCCTGGGCGAAATCCGCCTTCGCCACCTGGCGGCGGAGTAGCGGCAGGATCACCCTCTATGACGCCGGAGGCCGGGCAGTGGTCACCCTGAAGGGCGACTCCGTCCAGGGCTTCACCGGAACGGTGAAGGGTGAATTCGTCGGTTTCGTCCGCCAATAGGCCGCCGGCCGCCCGCGACCGACTTCCATTCCGCTGGGGCGCCGGAGTAAGACGGTTGCATGGCCAACAAGCCCGAAAGCCCGACCGAGCCCTTCAAGCGCGCCCTGGCGCACGCCGCGCGGTCGCTCGCCGAGACGCCGGACCTGGAGGTCGTGTTCTCGGGCGACGGGCCGTCGCTGACCGGCAACCGCGCCGTCCTGCCCCACCCGCCGCGCGACATGTCGTCGAAGGAGGCCTCGCGCATCCGCGGCATGGCCGACCAGATGGCCCTGCGGCTGGCGCACCACGACCCCGCCGCCCATGCCAGGGCCCGGCCGGCCTCGCCGCAGGGCCAGGCGATCTTCGAGGCCATCGAGCAGTCGCGCATCGAGTCCATCGGCGCCAACGCCCTGGGCGGGGTGCGGGCCAATCTGACGGCGGTGCTGGAGCAGACCATCGAGCGCAAGGGCATGGCGCGGATGTCGGACCGGGCCAACGCCCCGATCGCCGACATCCTGGCCCTGATGGTGCGCGAGCGGCTGACCGGCGACGCGCCGCCGGACGGCGCCAGGACCGTGGTCGACCTGTTCCGCGACGAGGTGGAGGCCAAGGCCGGCCCCGACCTCGACCGGCTGATGGCCAACCTTCACGACCAGGCCGCCTTCGGCAAGGTGGCCCGGGCCATCCTGCGCGACCTCGACCTCGGCGACGCCGACCTCGACCAGAACGAGTCCGGCGACGAGGAAGAGGGCGACGAAGACCAGTCCCAGAGCGACAGCGAGGACGGGGACGGCGACGGCCAGACCCCCGAAGGCGCCTCCATGGAGGAGACCGAGGGGGACGACAGCGAAGGCCAGGACGGCGAGGAGCAGATGGTGGAGTCCGACGAGGACGCCACCGAGATGAGCGAGGACGCGCCGGAGATGGGCGACGGCGCCAAACCCGCCCGCCCCGACATCAAGGACGATGGCCGCGCCGAGCCGCCCTACAAGGTCTTCACCACCGCCCATGACGAGGTCGTCGGCGCCGAGGAGTTGTGCGACGCCGAGGAGCTGACGCGGCTGCGGGCCTACCTCGACCAGCAGCTGGCCAGCCTGTCGAGCGTGGTCTCGCGCCTGGCCAACAAGCTGCAGCGCCGGTTGATGGCGCAGCAGAACCGCAGCTGGAGCTTCGATCTCGAGGAGGGCATGCTCGACGTCGCCCGCCTGCCCAGGATCATTACCGACCCGACCGCGCCCCTGTCGTTCAAGCAGGAGTCGGACACCCAGTTCCGCGACACGGTGGTCACCCTGCTGATCGACAATTCCGGCTCCATGCGCGGCCGGCCGATCATGGTGGCGGCGGTCTGCGCCGACATCCTGGCCCGCACCCTGGAACGCTGCGCGGTCAAGACCGAGATCCTCGGCTTCACCACCCGGGCCTGGAAGGGCGGCCTGTCGCGCGACGACTGGATCAAAGGCGGCAAGCCCGCCGCGCCCGGCCGGCTGAACGACCTGCGCCACATCGTCTACAAGGGCGCCGACGCGCCCTGGCGGCGGGCCCGGCGCAACCTCGGCCTGATGATGCGCGAGGGGCTGCTGAAGGAGAACATCGACGGCGAGGCCCTGATGTGGGCCCACCAGCGGCTGATCACCCGCACAGAACAGCGGCGTATCCTGATGGTCATCAGCGACGGCGCGCCGGTCGACGACTCGACCCTGTCGGTCAACAGCGGCCACTATCTGGAGCGCCACCTGCGCAGCGTGATCACCGA
>JACRBD010000025.1 GCA_016234625.1 Caulobacterales bacterium
GGAAGTCGCGCACAGCGCCTGGAAATCGGCCGAGACGATCAAGAAGCTGTCCGACCGGGTCGTCGGATTCGGGCCGTTCGGCGTCGGGCTGGACGGCATCCTGGCCTGGATTCCGGGCGCTGGGCTGATCTATTCCGGCGGGGCGGCGGTCTATCTGTTGTACCTGGCCGTGCAGGCGGGTGTGAGTTTCACCTCGATCGCCAAGATGGCCGGGGTGCTGGGGATTGATGTCCTGATGTCCGGCGTGCCCCTGCCGGTGGTTCCTGACATCGCCGACATGCTGTGGCAGGGCCACCTGATGGCCGCCAATTCCCTGCAGAAGGACATCGAGGCGCGCCACGGCATCCCGCCATCGCACATCGAGCGGGTCGAGAAGGAGCGGCTGAAGCGCGGCCGCGGCCTGGGCTGGGTCAGCTGGGTGTTGCTGGTCGTGCTGATCGCCGCCTTCTGGATGTCGGACTTCGGGGAGACGCTCAGCCTCGGCTGGTGGGAGGCCTTCAAGGCCGCCACGGTCTCCTTCGCCGGGTTCACGGTGGCGCTGCCCCTCACCACCGGCGCCATCGTGTTGCTGATGTTCATCGTCAACGCCCTCAACCGGCCGGCGCGGCGCGCCTGACCGGCGTGGACGGCCGCCGGGCGGCTGCCTAGTCTGCCCAAAACAGCAGGCGGGGAAACGGTCGTGAGCGAGAAACAACCCTATGTGCGGCCCCACAGCGCCGAGTCCCTGGGTCAGGCGCCCGGGCGGCGCCGGCTGACCGGCCGCAGGATCCTGGTGGTGGGCGGCGGGCAGCAGGTGGTCGACGCGGCGACCGACCCCGTGGGCAATGGCCGGGCCATGTCGCTGCTGTTCGCAAGGGAAGGCGCGCATGTGGCCGTCGCCGACCGCAGCGCCGAGGCCGGCCAGGCGACGGTGGATATGATCAAGGCCGAGGGCGGCCAGGCCAGCCTGATCCAGGCCGACATCAGCCGCGAGGACGACATCGTGCGGATGGTCGGCGCGGCGGTCGAGGATCTCGGCGGCCTCGACGGCATGGTCCTGAACGTCGGGATCGGCGTCGGCGGCCTGGGGCTGGGCTCGGTGAAGGCCGACGAATGGGACGCGGTGCTGGCGGTCAATCTGCGCGGGCCGATGCTCTGCTGCCGCGAGGCCCTGCCGGTGCTGGCCGATGGAAGCTCGATCATCTTCATTTCCTCGATCGCCGGCCTGGTCGCCGGCTCGCGCCTGCCGGCCTACGACGCCTCCAAGGCGGCGCTGGGCGGGCTGATGCGGCATGTGGCCCTGGAGGGCAGCCGCAAGGGCGTGCGGGCCAATATCGTCGCGCCGGGGCTGGTCGACACGCCGCTGGGGCGGAGAGCCACCCAGGGGAGGCCGAGCCGGGGGACCGCCCCGCAGTTCTTTGGGAGACAGGCCACCGGCTGGGAAATCGCCTACGCCGCCCTGTTCTTCATGAGCGACGAGAGCGTCTATGTGACGGGTCAGACCCTGGCTGTGGACAGCGGGCTGACAGGGATCAGCTAGAGCATTTTCCGGCGAAGTGGATGCCGGTTCGCCGCCAGAAAATGCGTCAAAACAAAGGACTAGAGCATTTCGTCGATCCAATTGGATCGCAAAATGCTCTAGGCGCGCCGGACGCCCGGGCAGGGCGCGGGGATGAGTCCTACTCCTCGCCCGCCGGCGGGCTGATCGGCGCGGCGCGGGTCATGAAGGCCGGCAGGTCCGAACCGAAGCCGACCACGCGGGGGCCATCATCGTCACGATCCCGGCCACGGTGCTGGTCGCGGCGCTGGTCGTCGCGGCGCGGACCGCGGTCACGATCGCGGTTTTCGGGACGGCCTTCCGGGCGGCCCTCGGCGCGGCGCGGTTCGCGGTCGCGGCGGGGCTCGTCCTGGCGCGGGGCGCGTTCCTCGCGGATACGCTCTTCGCGAGCCGGGGCAGGGGCGGCTTCGGCTTCCGGAGCGACGGGTTCGGCGCGCTGGCCGGCCTCGCGGTCACGGCCGCGGCCACGACCACGGCCGCGGCGCGGCTCGCGTTCGGAACGCTCTGCCGGAGCTTCGTCGGCCACCGGCGTGGCGACGACGGGCGTTTCGGCGACAGCAACCTCGGCCTGGGCGATCGGCGTGGTGTCGGCCTCGGCCTTGCGGCCGCGCGGACGGCGGGCGGGCTTTTCGGCGACCTCGCCAGCCTCGACCGGCGCGGAAATGGCTTCCATCGACACGACCGAGGTCTCCGAGGCCGGACGGCCGCGGCTGCGGTCGCGATCCCGGTCACGGCCGCCGGCGCGGGGACCGCCCCGCTTGTCGCCGTCGCGCTTGCTGCGTGGCTCGCTCTTGAGACTGGCCCAGTCGATGCCCTCGAACGTCGCCTCGGCCGGCGCCTTGCCGGTCAGCTTGACGACCTTGTCGTAGTTGCGGTCATCGGCCGGCGTAACGATCATGAAGGTCTCGCCCGAGCGCCCGGCGCGGCCGGTGCGGCCGATGCGGTGGACGTAGTCGTCGGCGTGGTGCGGGACGTCGTAGTTGAACACGTGGCTGACGTCGGGGATGTCCAGGCCGCGCGCGGCGACGTCGGAGGCCACCAGCAGCTTCAGCTCGCCTTTGCGGAAGCCGTCCAGGGTGCGCATGCGCGTCGCCTGGTCCAGATCGCCGTGGATCGCGGCGGCGTCGTAGCCGTGCGTGCGCAGCGACTTGGCGACGATGTCGACCTCGCTCTTGCGATTGCAGAACACGATGCCGTTCTTGATCTCGCTGCGGTCGATCAGGCTGCGCAGGGCGACCCGCTTGGCCTTGGGATCGTTGCTGGGAATGCGGGCGACGTACTGGACGATGTTCTCGCCGGTGGTCGCCGGGCGGCTGACCTCGATGCGGAC
>JACRBD010000297.1 GCA_016234625.1 Caulobacterales bacterium
GTCCTTGACCAAGGTCACCGTCCGGAGCGCGTCATTCCATCAAGGGCTTCAGGGCTCATTGGCATCAGAGCGGATCAAGAGCTAAGCCGCCTCCACCCCGAACTGCAGTTGCGCCAGCTTGGCGTACAGGCCGCCGGCCTTGCTGAGCGCCGTGTGCGTCCCCTCCTCGACCACCCGGCCCTCGTCCATCACCACGATCCGGTCGGCGCGCAGCACCGTCGCCAGTCTGTGGGCGATGACCAGGGTGGTGCGGTCGCCCATGGCGCTTTCGAGGGCCTTCTGGACCAGCCGTTCGTTCTCGGCGTCCAGCGCGCTGGTGGCCTCGTCGAGCAGCAGGATCGGGGCGTTGCGGACCAGCGAGCGGGCGATGGCCAGCCGCTGCTTCTGGCCGCCGGAGAGGGTCTTGGCCCGCTCGCCCACCGGGGTGTCGAAACCCTCGGGCAGGGCGTTGATGAAGGCCTCGGCCTCGGCGGCCCGGGCGGCGGCCCTGACCTCCTCGAGGGTCGCCTCCTCCCGGCCGAAGCGGATGTTGTCCAGGGCCGAGCCGGAGAACAGCGAGGCGTCCTGGGCCACCAGCGCCATGCGGGCGCGGACCTGCGCCGGATCGGCGTCCTTCAGGTCGATCCCGTCCAGCAGGATGCGGCCGGCCTGGGGGTCGTAGAACCGCAGCAACAGCCGCAGGACGGTGCTCTTGCCGGCGCCCGAGGGTCCGACCAGGGCGACGGTCTCGCCGGGCGTCACCCGCAGGTCGAAACCGCGCAGGGCTGGCAGGTCCGGCCGTCCGGGATAGGCGAAGGTGACCCCCTCGAAGGCGATCTCGCCCCGCGCCGGGACGGGCAGGGGACGAGGGCTGGCCGGGGCGGCGATCAGGGTCTTCGACGCGAGCAGCTCAAAGATCCGCTGCATGGCGCCCGCCGCCTGCTGCACCACGCTCCACACTTCGCCCAGGGCTCCGACAGAGGCTCCGGCGAACCCCGACAGCATGACGAACTGAACCAGCTGGCCCGAGGTCATGGTGTTGTTCAGCACGGCGTGGGCGGCGGTCCAGAGCAGGGTGCCGATGCCGCCGAAGATCAGGGCGATGACGATCGAGGTCATCAGCGACCGGGCCCAGACCCGTTGCAGCGAGGTGCGGAAGGCGGTCTCGACAGCGTCGCCGAACCGTTTGTCGGCGAAGCCTTCGCGGCCGAAGGCCTGGACGGTCTCGAGGGCGTCGAGGCTTTCGCCGGCGTAGCCGACGGCCTGGGCGAAGCGGTCCTGGGTCCTGGTCGAGAGCGACCGCACCCGCCGGCCGAACAGGAAGATCGGGGCGATCAACAGGGGCGCGAACAGCATCACGAACAGGGTCAGCTTGGGCGAGACGATCGCCAGCATGATCGTCGCGCCGATCAGGCTGAGGATGTTGCGCAGGGCGATGGAGGCCGCCGAACCCACGAGATTCTCGATGATCGTCACGTCGGTGGTCATCCGCGACAGCACCTCGCCGGTGCGGGTCTTCAGAAAGAACGACGGGTCCAGCGTCAGGACATGCTTGTAGAGCGCCTTGCGAAGGTCGGCGACGACCCGCTCGCCCAGAACGGTGATGAAATAGAACCGCGCGGCCGTGGCGAGGGCCAGCACCAGGATCACCGCGCCGCCCAGGCCGAAGTAGCGGTCGAGGTTTTCCGCTGACAGGAAGCCCTTGTCGACGATCAGACGGGCCGCCTGGGTGATCCCAAGCGAGGCGCTGGTGGAGAACAGCAGGAAGAATCCCGCCGCCGCCGCATGACGCCAGTGGGCGATGATGAACGGCCATAGCGGCCTGAGATTCTTGATATCCCGGCTCTTCGGGCGGCGGGCCGCTTCCTCGGTCAGACTCTGGGCCAGTTCGGCCCCGGCGCTGGGCCGGCCGTCTGCCACGGCGTCTGCCGCGGTGGTGTCACTCATGCTCGGCCCCTTGCCTTCATCGCGGCCCTTCTGTATAGCCGCGCCTCTTCGGTGGCCCGAACTTTCGGCCGCCAGATCACATTCCTCTTAAGTCGGTTGGACCGCCCGATGAAACAAGACACCCATCCCGACTATCACTTCATCACCGTGGTGATGACGGACGGCACGACCTACCAGACCCGCTCCACCTACGGGAAGGAAGGCGCGACCCTGAACCTGGACATCGATCCCAAGACGCACCCGGCCTGGACCGGCGGCAACGCCCACCTGCTGGACCGCGGCGGCCGCGTGTCGCGCTTCAACGCCAAGTTCGCCGGCTTCACCGCGAAGAAGTAGTCTTCCTTACGGTGGATATCGAAAAGGCCGGCAGGGGCGACCCCGCCGGCCTTTTTGCTGTTCTGGGATCGTGCGCGGTGCGTCCTTCGACACGGCCCTTCGGGCCTGCTCAGGATGACGAGCGGGGTGGGCGGCCGCCCCTCCACGTCATGGTGAGCAGCGCCGAAGGTGCGTGTCGAACCACGCAAGTTCCTCGCCATGATGGCGAATAGCCCTGAAGACCTTGATGGAATTGTGAGCTCCGGACGGTCGTCCTGGTCA
>JACRBD010000298.1 GCA_016234625.1 Caulobacterales bacterium
AAGGGGGAAGGGAGACGACTCTGGTCTTTCCCCTGGGCGAGCCCCGCCATCGATCGCTTGGCGGAGCATGATTTCGGGGGTCGGCTGAACTCAAGGACGGGCTTCGCCCGCCGCGACGCGGCAGCCCGAAGGGCTGTCCTTGACTTCAACCGGCCCCCGAAAGGACCATTCCATCAAGCGCTCGACGGGGCGCTGTGCTCCAGGCTCCGAAGGCGCGCGGCGCCTAGGCGGCGATGACCAGGACGATGATCATGCCCATCACGAAGCCGCCGCCGAACACCACGCCCACGGCCCGGGCCAGACCCTCGACGCCCGCGAACAGGCTGGCCAGGCCGAAGGTGGAACCGGCGGGCGGGTCGATGCGGAAGGCGGTGGCGTCGGACATGGTGAACTCCTCTCGGGGCGCCTCCCTAAAGACGCTCGGTTGAAAAGGCCACCCCCGATTGACCCCATATCCCGGACTGCGGCGTTCAGGCCTCGGTCAGCGCCGCCTGTTCCACGACCTTGACCACGTCGGCCATGATCTGGGTCAGTTTGAAGTCCTTGGGCGTATAGACCCGCCGCACGCCCATCTGTTTCAGAATCAGGGCGTCGTCGGGCGGGATGATGCCGCCGACGACCACGGGGATGTCGCCCAGGCCCTCGGCGCGCATCAGCCGGACCACCTCCTGGACCAGGTCCAGATGCGAGCCCGAGAGGATAGACAGTCCGACCACATGCGCCTGCGTCGCCCTGGCCCGGCGGACGATCTCCTCCGGCGTCGAGCGGATGCCATCGTAATGGACCGCCATGCCCACGGCCCGGGCGCGGGTGGCGATCTGTTCAGCGCCGTTGGAGTGGCCGTCCAGGCCCGGCTTGCCGATCAGGTAGGTCAGGGTGCGGCCGAGCAGCTTGCCGACCCGCTCCACGTCCGCCCTCACCGCCTCGATGTCCTCGGCGTCCTCGCCCGTGGCGACGACGACGGCGACGCCGGTGGGCCCGCGGTACTCGCCGAACACCTCGCGCAGGGCGAAGGCCCATTCTCCGGTGGTCACCCCGGCCTTGGCCGCGACGATGGAGGGCTCCATGATGTTGCGGCCGCCCAAGGCAGCGGCCTTCAGGTCGGCCAGGGCCGCCTCGACCGCAACCGGGTCGCGGGCCGCGCGCCAGGCCTTCAGCCGCTCGACGACGCCCGCCTCCAGCTTCGGATCGACCGTCTCGATCGAGCCCTCGCCGGCCGACAGGGGCGAGGCTTCGGTGTCGGTCCAGCGGTTGACTCCGACCACCGTCATGCCGCCAGTTTCGACCGACCGCACCCGCGCCGCGTTGGAGCCGACCAGTTCGCTCTTCATGTAGTCGATCGCCGAGGCCGCGCCGCCGAGGGCGTCGATCCTGGCCAGCTCGGCCAGAGCCCCGCCTTTCAGCTCGGCGACCTTGGCCTCGACCACGTGGCTGCCGGCGAACAGGTCCTCGTATTCCAGGAGGTCGGTCTCGTAGGCCAGCACCTGCTGCATGCGCAGGGACCACTGCTGGTCCCAGGGCCGGGGCAGGCCGAGCGCCTCGTTCCAGGCCGGCAGCTGCAGGGCGCGGCAGCGGGCGTCCTTGCTCAGCGTCACCGCAAGGGCTTCCAGCAGGATGCGGTAGGGATTGTTCTCCGGCTGCTGCTCGGTCAGGCCCAGGCTGTTGACCTGCACCCCGTAGCGGAAACGGCGAGCCTTGGCGTCCTGGACGCCGTAGCGGTCCTTGAGGATCTCGTCCCACAGGGCGGTGAACGCGCGCATCTTGCACAGCTCGGTGACGAACCGGACCCCGGCGTTGACGAAGAAGCTGATCCGCGAACAGACGATCTCGAAGTCCTCGTCGGGAACCTGGCCGCCGGCCCGGACCGTGTCGAGCACCGAAATCGCCGTCGCCAGAGCATAGGCCAGCTCCTGCTCCGGCGTCGCCCCGGCTTCCTGCAGGTGATAGCTGCAGACATTCATCGGGTTCCATTTGGGAACCTCGCGGTAGCACCAGGCGATCATGTCGCCGATCAGCCGCAGGCTCGGCGCCGGCGGGAAGATGTAGGTGCCCCGGCTGAGGTATTCCTTGATCAGGTCGTTCTGGGTCGTGCCCTGCAGATCACCCCGCGCGGACCCCTGTTCATCGGCCAGCGCGACATACATCGCCAGCAGCCAGGCGGCCGGGGCGTTGATCGTCATGGAGGTGTTCATCCGGTCGAGCGGAATGCCGTCGAACAGGGTGCGCATGTCGCCCAGGTGGCTGATCGGCACCCCGACCTTGCCCACCTCGCCCCGCGCCAAGATGTGGTCGGCGTCGTAGCCGGTCTGGGTCGGCAGGTCGAAGGCCACCGACAGGCCCGTCTGCCCCGCCGCCAGATTGCGCCGGTAGAGCAGGTTGGACTTCTCAGCCGTCGAATGCCCCGCATAGGTGCGGAAGATCCACGGGGCGTCGGGGGCGTGCTGGAACGGCTTGGCGGTCATGGGCACGGAAGATGCCGATGACTTTGCTGCGGCGCAACATTTTTGCGTCGAATGTTGACGCGGGCGTCAAGCGCGCAAGGTTCTTGCCGGGCGTCAGGCCTTCTGCCGCATCGGGCGGCGGGCCCAGGCCTCGGCCAGGATCAGGACGCTGAAGATGGCCAGCGGCGCCATAGGCAGCGCCAGATAGGCCAGCCGCGACGGATCGAGCACCAGGGCGATCAGGCCGAACGCGGTGAATCCCAGGATCAGCAAGCTGATCAACAGGCGGGAGACAGTGGCCAGGGCGAAGAACCCCTTTGGCGAGCCAGCCTTGGCCATGCCGGGTGCGGGCCGCAACCCGTCCTTGTCGTCCGCCAACAAGGGCCCGAGATCTTCGATCAGAACGGGCCGGTTCTCCGCGATCGCCAGCAGCAGGTCGGCCGCCTTGTGCTCGGTGTCGCTGAGATTCAGCAAATAGCCTTTGAGCCCCCGCGCCTCCATGGCCTTGCGACCGGGGCGATGGTTGGCGGGATCATCCATGGCTCTTAAGGTCAGGCCGAAGGAACCGCGAATTCGCACCGGAACCAGCGCCGTGACCTGATCCCAGGTCACCGGTGCCCTCATCGCGCGGGAGTCGAGGTAGCCGTCAGGACCGATCTGATATCGGGTGCGATTCTCTGCTCCCAAGGTCCGTTGGGCCATGGCCATGAACAGTAACCACAGCGCGACCAGCGCCGCGCCGATGGAAAGGATCAGGTTCGCCCGCTGGTCAAAGGCGACCAGACCGAAAATCGCCGCCGATCCCGCTGTACTCACCACCGTCGCCCATACGACCGCGCGCGAGGTCCAGGTGTTCAGGGTT
The DNA here is from genome assembly GCA_016234625.1 of Caulobacterales bacterium. Classification (GTDB taxonomy): domain Bacteria; phylum Pseudomonadota; class Alphaproteobacteria; order Caulobacterales; family Caulobacteraceae; genus Caulobacter. Next base: position 3,304 of record JACRBD010000298.1, read on the forward strand.
CCGCCAGCGTAGCGGATTCGCTGAAACGTCCGTGACCAGCGGATCCACAGCAGGGGCAGCGCGGCGCCACCGGCGATGGCGAATACGACCGGCAAGATGCCGCCCTGCGGGATGGCCGCCGCCGCCGCGACAAGAGACGCAAGGGGTACGGCAGCGGTCGCCAGCACGCTCCGGCGGTGCTGCCGGTCGATTCTGTCGCTCAGGGCGAGGATGTCGTCACGGGTCATGCCCGTCAGTTATCGCGACCGATCCGCCGGCCGCAACCGCCGATTAGTTGCCGGCAGAAGCTGCCGGCGCGGCGGGCGCGGCCCTGGCCCGGCGGTAGTCGATCTCGCCGAGGCGCCAGCCGACGCGGCTGGTGACGAAGATGTCCAGGTCGTCCAGCGGCTGGGCCGGCCCAGTGCGGCCGAACGGGGTGTAGAACCGCTCCAGGGCCTTGAGCCGCTTCTTCTCGTAGTCGGGCGTGCGCTTTTCCGGCGCCGGCTGGCGCCAGAAGTAGGCCAGGTCCTTTTCCGGGATGGCGTCGACCGCCGCCTCGAGCGTCGTCGCCGGCCATTTGCCGGCCAGCCGGCGTTCGGCCCACAGGGAGGATTCGTAATAGGCCAGCGGTCCGGCAGCCGCCGCGTCCTTTTCCTCGTCCAGCCCGCAGCGTTTGAAGGCGACCGTCCAGTCGGCGTCGGGATACTGGCGGCGCAGCTCGTCGAAGGTCCGGAAGTCCGACGCCGAGATGACCTGCTCCTTGAACGGCGGCATGGCGCTCCACAGGCAGGGGGCGACATCGGTCTTCGCCGAGGCCGAGAACGGCAGGGCGACCGCCAGCAGAAGTCCGATCATTGGCATGAAAGAAGCGTCTCCGCGTGTCAGGGCCGGCCACAGTGACGCGACGGGCGGGGCGACTTCAAGGCGATGCTATTGCCGGGTGAACACCGCCGCCCGCTTCTCGAGGAACGAGGCCACCGCTTCACGATGGTCGTCGCTGCCCGCCAGGGACGCCAGGGTCGCGTCCATCCACAGGGCGCGGTCGTCGGGGCTCATCCCCGCGAACCGTTTGGCCGCCTCGACCGCCAGGGGCGCGCGGCCGGCGATGCGGGCCGCGAGCGCCAGCGCCTCGTCCAGCAGCTGGTCGGCCGGATACAGGCCCGTCACCAGCCCGAACCGGAGGGCCGTCGCCGCGTCCACGGGGGATCCCGTCAACAGCATCGCCTTGGCGGGCCCCGTCCCGATCAGTGACGGCAACCGCCCGACCGAGGCCATCAGCCCGACATTGACCCCCGAGGCGGTGAAGCTCGCGCCCTCGGCCGCCAGCCGGATGTCGCAGGCCAGGGCCAGGTCCAGCCCGCCGCCCAGGGCGCCGCCGCTGACGGCCGCGATCACCGGCATGCGCAGGGCTTCCACCTGGCCGATCAGCGCGTTGAAGTCGCTGATCGGCGACAGGTCGCCCTCCGCCCGCCCCGCCAGCTCGCGCAGGTCGTTGCCGGCGCAGAACACCCTGCCGCGCCCGGTCAGCACGACGCAGCGCGCGTCGGCGTCGGCCTCGATCGCCGCGAGGCCTTCCGACATGAGTCCGCGCATGGCGGCGCCGAGGGCGTTGGTCGGCGGCAGGTCGAGTTCGATCAGGGCGACGTGGGGCGCGGGGCGGCTGAAATGAATGGTCATCGCCGCCAATCATGCGCGAGGGCGTGGCGGGGCGCTACGGCCTTGGCCCCCTGTCCGGATGTAGATTTGCCCTTTGGCCTTGATGGAATGATGCGCTCCGGTCGGTCGGCCTGGTCAAGGACGGGTCCTTCGGACCCGCCGCTACGCGGCCGCGAAGCGGTCCTTGAGCAGGCCGGCCGCCGGAGCAACACTGGCCGTCAAGACATCAGGGCAAGGTCGGCCGTGGTGGGATGACGAGGGCGTCCCGCCCCTAGCCCAGCACCGTCGCCAGATTGTCCAGGGTCCCGCCCCAGCCGCCGGCGCGATCCTCCAGGTTTTCCGGCGGAGCGCCGGTTTCCAGCAGGGTCATCTCCGTCGTCTCGCCATTGCCGCTGAAGCTGACCTCGTAGCGGGCGATGCAGACATGCGCGCCCTCGCGGGTCATGTGGCCGAGCATCAGCAGGCGATGGGGCGGGTCGATCTCAAGGTACTGCACCCGCTCGACCCACGGCGGCTCGTCCAGGGGTCCGAAGGCCGCGACGAAGCCGCCGCCCTGGCGGACGTCCAGGTCGCTGACCCGCGCCGGCTCGGCGAGGTTGGGCGTGAACCAGCGGACCAGGTCGTTGACGTCGACCCAGGCCTGGAACACCCGATGGACCGGCGCGGCGTAGGTTCTCTTGAGCAACAGGTTTCCGTTCGGAAACGCCTTCGAGCTCGCCAGGATCATGATGTCCTCCCCTGCTCCTCGACGACCGCCGCCAGGGCGTCCAGTCGTCCCTCCCAAAGCGCGGTCCGGCTCTGCAGCCAGCCCACGGCCTGTTTCAGCGGCTCGACCCGCAGCCGGCAGCGGCGCTCACGCCCGAACTTGGTCGAGGTCACCAGCCCGGCCCCCTCGAGCACCGCCAGGTGCTTGCGCACCGCCTGCAGGGTGGTCTCGAACGGGGCGGCGATCTGGCTGACGGTCAGGTCGCTCGCCGCCAGGCGCGAGACGATGGCCCGCCGGGCCGGATCGGCCAGGGCGGCGAAGGCCGCGTCCGCCGGGGCTTCATAGTGAACCATAAGGTTCAGTGTTTATCGAAACCCGCGATCTGTCAATCGCCTGCGATGTTGCAGCGCACAAGAAACTACTTGCCAGTTTCAAACAGTTGTCACACGATCCTGCCCCTAGGGAGGCTGCGCGGCTGTGTCGTAAGGCACAAGCTTGCGCCAAATCCCGACAATCTGACGGATCACGGGCCGGTTTTCGTCGGGCGGCCCGATGGTTCGCGAAACGCCGGGCCCCATCCCCGGCGCTACTGCATTGCAACAGAAACGCGCCACACGGACCGCCCCATGACCACCGCCACGCTTGAGAAGACGCCCGTGAAGGACCTGTACGAGATCGGCGAGATTCCGCCGCCCTATCATGTGCCGAAAAACATGTACGCCTGGACCGTGCGCAAGGAACGCCACGGGCGTCCGGCGACGGCCATGCAGGTCGAGGTCGTGCCCACCTGGGAGATCGGCGAGGACGAGGTGCTGGTCCTCGTGATGGCCGCCGGCGTCAACTACAACGGCGTCTGGGCGGCGCTCGGCGAGCCGATGAGCGTGCTCGACGTGCACAAGCAGCCCTACCACGTGGCCGGGTCCGACGCGGCCGGCATCGTCTGGGCCATCGGCAGCAAGGTGAAGCGCTGGAAGCTCGGCGACGAGGTGGTCATCCACTGTAACCAGGACGACGGCGACGACGAGGAGTGCAACGGCGGCGACCCGATGTTCTCCGCCAGCCAGCGCATCTGGGGCTACGAGACCCCGGACGGCAGCTTCGCCCAGTTCTGCCGGGTGCAGTCGCGCCAGCTCATGCTGAAGCCGAAGCACCTCTCCTGGGAGGAATCGGCCTGCTACACGCTGACGCTGGCGACCGCCTACCGCATGCTGTTCGGCCACGCTCCGCACACGATCAAGCCCGG
>JACRBD010000302.1 GCA_016234625.1 Caulobacterales bacterium
GAGCCGGGGCGCACCAGTCGCAGGATCTCTCGGAAGTCCTCGCGGACCTTATTCTGGGAATTTGAGGTCAAATCAGTCCCCGATCCCGTTCGGCCGAACTCAGGAAGCCCGCCAGCGCGGCGTCCATCACCGGCTCGTCCAGCAGGAAGGCGTCATGGCCCTTGTCGCTCTGGATCTCGACGAAGCTGGCCCGGGCGCCGGCGGCGTTGAGCGCCCGCACGATGTGGCGGCTCTCCGGCGTCGGGTAGAGCCAGTCGGAGGTGAAGGACAGGACGCAGAAGCGAATGTCCCGGGCGCCGCGGAAGGCCTCGGCCAGCACTCCGCCATGGGCCGCGGCGAGGTCGAAATAGTCCATCGCCCGGGTGATGTAGAGATAGCTGTTGGCGTCGAACCGGTCGACGAACGAGGCCCCCTGGTGGCGTAGATAACTCTCCACCTGGAAGTCGGCGTCGAAGCCCCAGGAAAGGCCGTCGCGCTGCAACTCGCGGCCGAACTTGCGTTGCAGGGCCGTCTCCGAGAGGTACGTGATGTGCGCGGCCATGCGGGCCACCGCCAGGCCCTTCTCCGGCCGGGCGCCGTGGTGAGCGTAGTCGCCGCCGCGCCATTCCGGGTCGGCCATGATCGCCTGGCGACCGACCTCGTGGAAGGCGATGTTCTGGGCGCTGTGCCGCGCGGCGGAGGCGACGCAGACAGCGCTGAACATCCGCTCGGGATAGTCGGCCGCCCACTGCAGCACCTGCATCCCGCCCATGGAGCCGCCGACGACCGAGACCAGGGTCTCGATGCCCATGGCTTCGACCAGCATGGCCTGGGCGCGGACCATGTCGGCGATGGTGATCACCGGGAAGGTCAGGCCCCAGGGCCGGCCGGTGGCCGGATTGACCGAGCCGGGGCCGGTCGTGCCCTGGCAACCGCCGACGACATTGGCGCAGAGGATGAAGTGCCTTGCCGGGTCCAGCGGCTTGCCGGGGCCGACCAGCCGCGTCCACCAGCCGGGCTTGCCGGTCACCGGGTGGGTGGCGGCCACGTGCTGGTCAAGAGTCAGGGCGTGGCAGATCAGGACGGCGTTGGACTTGTCGGCGTTGAGCCGGCCATAGCTGGCCCAGGCGACTTCCAGATTGTCGATCCGGGCGCCGGAATCGAGCAACAGCGGCTGGCCGGCGGGGAACCGCCAGACGCCGCCGTGCTGCTCGATCTCTGTCGTCGCCTCGAGGGTCATGTCGCGCGTTGGACCGCCATGGGCGCCAAGTGTCAACCGGCGCCTTTCGGCGCAAGGCCCCGGCGGGTATGAGGGGCCCGATGAAACGCCTGATCCTCATGCGCCACGGCAAGGCCGAACGGTCCAGTCCCGGGGGCGATGTCGAACGCGCCCTGACCGAGCGCGGCCTCGCCGACGCCCTGCTGATGGGCCGCCTTCTGGTCGACGAGGGGCTGGTTCCCGACATCGGCGTGGTCTCCGCCGCCCGCCGCACGCAGCAGACCTGGGCGGCCGTGTCGGAGAGCTTTCCCAAGGTCCTGACCAGAACCCTGGGCGGCCTCTACAACGCCGACGCCGGCCGCATCCTGTTCGAAGCCGAGGCCGCGGGCGTGGAGCACGACACGGTGATGATGGTCGGCCACAATCCCGGCATGCACGCCCTGACCATCGGCCTGTTGCGGGAGGCGGGCTCGGGCTCGGCCCTGATCGCCCGGGCCGAGAGCCGCTTTCCCACCGCGACCGTCGCGGCCTTCACCTTCGACGCCGCCGGCCGGCCGTCCTACGACGGGCTGTTCTACGCCGCCGACCATGGCGGGGGCGGCGGCGAGTGACGCGGATCTACAAGCTGCTGACCCGGCCCGAATGGTTGGCGGCGTCCGACGCGGGGGTCTTCGTCGGCTCGCCCGTCGATCTCGCCGACGGCTTCATCCACTTCTCCACCGCCGCCCAGGCCCCGGAAACCGGCCGCAAGTATTTCTCTGGCGTCGAGGGCCTCGTCGCCGTGGCCTTCGAGGCCGAGGCCCTGGGCGATGGGCTAAGGTGGGAGCCGTCACGCGGCGGCGACCTGTTCCCGCACCTGTATGGCCCCTTGCCGACAGCCCTGGCGATCGAGGCGATGCCGGTGGAGCTGGATGAGCAGGGTGTGCCTGTTCTCGTCGGATTGAAGGCGTGACGACCGAACCCGCCCTTCCTCATTCCTCTCCCTCGCGGGAGAGGAAAGGGACGGGGCGTCGGCGCATGACCCTCCACGACACCCTC
>JACRBD010000301.1 GCA_016234625.1 Caulobacterales bacterium
CTTTGGTACATGTCCCCTACGCCCTCAATGCTCGTGGTCGTCGTCTTCCGGGTCCAGCAGCTTGTGGGCGTGGATGATGAAGTAGCGGGCGTGGGCGTTGTCGACCGTCGCCTGGGCCTTGCCCTTCCAGGCCTTCCAGGCCTCGGCGTAGTTGGGATAGGCGCCGACGAACTCGACCCTGGAGAGGTCGCGGAACTCCACGTCCTGGACGTCCTTCAGCTCGCCGCCGATGACGATGTGCAGCAGTTGTTTGTCCGGCATGTGCGGGGCCCTTACGCGAGACTCAGTTCGGCAGGTCGATATGCCGGACGCGCGCCAGGATCAACGGGTGCAGCGCCGGGGCGGCGCAGACCAGGCTCGGCATTCGCGGATTGGGTTGGTTGTAGGCGTATTCGCGGCCCTTGTGGTCGGTGCTGACCGCTCCGGCCTCGGCGCAGATCAGCTCGGCCGCCGCCAGGTCCCATTCGCTCTTGCCGCTCAACGCCAGGGCGGCGTCGAACCGGCCCTCGGCCACCAGGCTCATGCGGTAGGCGATGGAGTTGCGGGTCTCGATATGCATCGGCGGCCAGGGCTCGCGCCAGGCCGGGTGGCTAAACATCGGCGCGTCGCCGAGCATGCGGCAGTCCTCGACCTGGTCCTGTGCGCTGGCCCGGATGACCGCGTCGTTGAGAAAGGCCCCGCCGCCGGCCAGGGCGGTGAAGGCCTCGTCCAGCTCCGGGGCGAACACCACCCCGGCGACCGGCCGGCCGTCCTCGACCACGGCGATCGACACCGACCACCAGGGCCGGTCCTTGAGATAGGCCGCCGTGCCGTCGATCGGATCGACCACGAACAGCCGCGACCGGGTCAGGCGGGCGGGATCGTCCGCCGTCTCTTCCGACAGCCAGCCGTAGTCGGGCCGCGCCGCTTCCAGCCGGGCCTTGAGCAGCTCGTCGACGGCGATGTCGGCGTTGGTCACCGGCGAGCCGCCGCTCTTGGACCAGATCTTCAGCCCTTCGGCCTTCAGGCGCCGGGCAAGATCGCCGGCTTCCCGCGCCGTCTCGAGGATCAGGGCCAGGTCGCTCTTCATCGGCCGGCGATCGGCATGGCGTCGACCAGCAGCGACGGCGCGTTGGCCGAGCCGCGGAACTCCAGGTCCGAGCCGACCACCAGCCGGCCCCAGATGTCGATCAGATTGCCGGCGACGGTGATCTCGGTGACCGGCCAGGCGATCTCGCCCGCTTCGAACCAGAAACCCGAGCAGCCCACCGACCAGTCGCCGGTGTTGTTGTTCAGCGACGGCCCGAACATCGAGGTGATCAGCAGCCCGTCCTTCGCGTCGGCCATCAGGCCAGCCAGGTCCCGGTCGCCCGGCTCCAGCGTCAGGTTGGTGGTCGACACCCCCGGCGGGCCGGCGAGGCCGCGCGAGGCGTGGCCGGTGGTGTCCAGGCCCAACTGCTTGGCCGACGAGGTGTTCAGCAGCCAGCTGGTCAGGACCCCCTCCTCGATCAGCGCCATCCGCCGGTTGGCCACGCCCTCGTCGTCGAACGGGGCAGAGCCAAGGCCACGCACCTTGTGCGGGTCGTCGATCAGGTTGACGCCCTTGCCGAACAGCGGCTTGCCCAGATGATCCTTGAGGAAGCTGACGCCGCGCGCCACCGACGGGCCGGCGATGGCCCCGATCAGCGGTCCGATAAGCGAGATGGCCAGGCGGTTCTCGAAGATCACCGGCGCGGTGGTCGAGTCGATCTTGCGGGCGCCCAGGCGCTGGACCGCGCGCTTGCCGGCCTCGGCGCCGATGCTGGCGGGCGGCGGCAGGTCGGCGCCGTGGCGGGTGGTGCGGCCCTCGCCGCCTCGCTCCATGGCCGATCCTTCACCGGCGACAGCCGAGGCGGACAGGGAGAAGCCGGAGGCGCGGTGCTCGCCATGGAAGCCGTCGCTGGTGACCAGCCGCCATCGCGACGATGACCAGGCGGACGAGCCGCCGTCGGAGTTGGTCACGCCCGCGACGCCCCGGGCGGCGGCTTCGGCCTCCCGGGCCTGGTCCTCGAGGGTCTCCGGCGATGGCTCCGCGGCATCGAACAGGTCGAAGTCGGCGAACGGGCCGCTGGCCAGTCGCGCCTTCGGGGCGAAGCCGGCGTAGGGGTCCTCGGGCGCCAGACGGGCCATGGCCACCGCCCGCTCGATCAGCTTGCGGCGCCCCTCGGCGGAGACGTCCGAGCCGGACACCACCGCCTGGCGCTGGCCGACGAACACCCGGATGCCCAGTTCCCGCGATTCCTCGCGCTCGACCTCTTCGAGCTCGCCCATCCGGACATTGACCGACAGCGACTGGCGGTCGGCGAAGACAGCCTCGGCCGCGTCCGCCCCGGCCGTCAGCGCGGCGGCGACGGCCTCATGCAACTGGTTTTCGTCCATGTCCGGGTTATGGGGATCGGAGACGCCCGGGGCAACCCGAAGGTCCCTACCAGACCGCCGAAATCAGCGTGGCGGCGACCAGGAAGACATAGGCGCACCAGGTCAGGGTCATGCCCAGCGCCCGGGGGATCGAGGTGCCGACGCTGTTGGACAGGCCCACCGCATGGGTGATCCGCCCGACCAGGAGCAGGAAGCCGGCGATATGCACCAGCAGCGGCGTGGCCCCGGTGATGTCCAGCACGATCAGACCGGCCAGGCCCGGCGGGACGTATTCACTGGCGTTGCCGAAGGCGCGAATGGCCTGGGCCAGCTCCGGAATGCCCTCGTCGCCGAGGAACACCTTGTGCTTGTTGCGCAGCCGCACGACCAGCAGCGACAGCACCAGCATCAGCAGGATGTGCAGCCCGACCCAGAGGGCGGCGGCGTGTCCCGGATTGGCTCCGTCCATCAGGCATCCTTCCCCGAAAATCGCCGTTTCAGCGGGGCGGGATTTGCCTTGGTTTCACCCCTCGGGGCAAGTGCCCTCAACCCGCCGCCTCGCGACCCACCGGATAGAGCAGGAAATGGTCGTCGAAATATGGCGTCCGTGCGTAGAACCAGCTGAGCCTGGCGTCGGGATCGGCGGCGAAGGCCGGGTCGGCGGCCAGTTTCGCCTCGAACTCGGTCTTCAGCGCGGGGTCCGCATCCAGCATGCGCTGGGCCAGCGGGGCGATCACGTAGCCCTCGATGTATTCGGTCCGCTGCAGGATCTCGGGGAAGAAGCCCCAGGCGAAGAAGCCCTCGTCGCTTTCAGGCTCGAGCAGGAGGACCGCCAATTCGCCCAGCGGCTGGTCGGTGCTGATGCGCACCGACCCGGTTGGCAGGGTGATCGCGCGGGTCTCCCAGGTAACCGGGCCGGGGGCGATCGCGACATGACCTTCATTGGCCTTCGTCGCCAGTGTTGGCGCCGACAGCCGGGCCATCGACAGGGTCACCGATTTCGGCGCGGCGAGCGTCTCCATCGCGATGCCATGCAGCCGCAGCCGGGCGATCACGTCGGGCTTGCTGGCCGGCACCCAGTAGGCGGCGGGCGGGGTGAAGGTCAGCGAGGCGGTGGCGCCGATCAACGGCTCCTGCCACGGCGTTCTGTCCGGTTTGCCCAGCCAGCGGATCTCGTCGCGGCCGGAGACCGGCGACCTGTAGGTCTCGTACTGGACGCCGAGGAAGGCGCGGGTTCCGACGGGCGTGGTCGATGGCGTCCAACCGGTTCGGACCTGGGTCGGGCGAACGGCACGATCGGCGGCGATGGCGGCCTGGAGGCCGGAAGAATCGGCGGCCACCGCCTTCAGCGCGGACTCCATGAGGACGTACATGCCCAGCACCCGCTGCTTGTAGGGCTTGAGCGAATGGTTCTCGACCAGGATCGCCGGCATATGGCGGGCGTCGCCGTAGCCGTTGGACAGGCGCAGGCCGGTCGGCCCGACGAACAGGCCGCTCTTCGGCGCCCGGTCATCGATGGCGAACACCAGCGGCCCGGGGATATGCCCGGCCTTCTTCAGGGCGGCGTAGGCGGCGGGTTTGAGCGAGGCATTAAGCCAGCCGGCGATGGCCGGCGAGCGGGCGAAGGCGCCATCCTCGCCCTCGAAGCCGAAGGTTACGTCGTACTGGTAGTCGATCCCGTCGGTGACATGCAGGTCGAAATAGAGACTGGGATCGAAGCGGTTGATCAGGCCGATCATGGCCCGCATCTCCGGCGTATCCAGCTTGCCGTAGTCGCGGTTGAGATTGAGGTTCTGGGCCGTGGTTCGCCAGCCCTGGCTGGCCGGGCCGCGCTGATTGGGTCGGCTGTACGGGCTGGTCCGCTCGTGGGCGTCGGCGCTGAAGATCGGCACGAAGACGAAATTGGCCCCGTCCAGCAGGCCGTCCTTGCCCTTGAAGGCGATGTCCCGCAGCAGCATCAGGCCGGCGTCCTTGCCGTCGATCTCGCCGCTGTGGATGCCGGCCTGGGCCAGCACCAGCGGCTTGTCCGGATCGAACCGGTCATGGTCCTTGGTGGCGATCACGACATAGAGGTCGCGGCCTTCCGGCGTCTTGCCGAACACCTCCATGCGGATCAGCGGCGAGGCGGCGTCGAGCTTTTTCAGCCAGGCGATGGTCTCGTCGTAGGAGGGCGTGGCGGTCAGGCCGCTGACCTCCGACGGCGTGATCCAGGGATCGTCCGCCTTGACGATCAGCCGCTCGCTCTTGCCGTGCCAGGGGATGGCCGGCGGCAGGAAGTCGGCTTCCCAGGGAGCAGCGGCCATGGCGGCGCCTCCACAAAGCAGGGCGGCGGCCAGCGCCGCGCCGATCAGATTCTTCACAGTGGCATCCTCACATCCAGATCGGTCGCGGCTGCGCGACCGTCACTCACTCAGCAAAGTCCGTCAGGGAAACGCCATTGAGGCGGAGCCCCTTGCGCGCAAAGGCCGCCCGGAACTCGTCGACCAGCGATTGCTCCGCAGTCGCGCGCTTCTCCTGGCTGGCCGCAACGGAGCAGCGCTCGAACTGCCGACAGACACTTTCCTCGAATGCCTTTCCGAGTGCCTTGAAACCGCGGGTCCGCATCAAGAGCAGAAGCTTGATCGGGTTCGCCACGGTGAAGTCGGTTCGGACCCGAACCTTCCTGACCACCGGATCGCCATCGGCCGCGCCATCGTTGAGCGCGATGAGCAGGCCGGCTCCTGGCTGAAATGGCTCCACGTCCTCACTTCCAGATTGGCTTGCCGTCACCCGGCAGGCCCAGCCTGCTCCACATCTCGCTCACCCGGTCGACCACGGCCTGGTCCATCCTGATCTTCTCACCCCACTCGCGGTGGGTTTCCGGCGGCAGCTTGTTCGTCGCGTCCAGGCCGATCTTGCTGCCCAGGCCGCTTTCGGGGCTGGCGAAGTCGAGGTAGTCGATGGGGGTGTTCTCGATCACCGTGATGTCCCGCGCCGGGTCCATCCGGGTGGACACCGCCCACATGACGTCCTTCCAGTCGCGGGCGTTGATGTCGTCATCCACGACGATCACCCACTTGGTGTACATGAACTGGCGCAGGTAGCTCCAGACGCCGAGCATCACCCGCTTGGCGTGGCCGGGGTAGGCCTTCTTCATCGACACCACGGCGATGCGGTAGCTGCAGCCCTCGGGCGGCAGCCAGAAGTCGACCACCTCCGGGAACTGCTGCTGGAACAGGGGGATGAAGACCTCGTTCAGCGCCTCGCCCAGCACGCTGGGCTCGTCCGGCGGCCGGCCGGTGAAGGTGGTGTGGTAGATGGCGTCCTTGCGCATGGTGATGGCGCTGACCTTGAACACCGGGAAGCGCTCGACGCTGTTGTAGTAGCCGGTGTGGTCGCCGTAGGGGCCTTCGTCCTCGTACTCGTCGAGCATCACATGGCCCTCGATAACGATCTCGGCCTGGGCCGGGACCATCAGCGGCACGGTCTTGGCCGGGACCAGATCGACCTTGGACCCCCGCAGCAGGCCGGCGAACTGGTACTCCGACAGGGTGTCTGGCACCGGCGTCACGGCGGCCAGGATCGTGCCCGGGTCGGCGCCGATGACCGCGCAGGCCGGCAGGGGCTCGCGCTTGCCCGACTTCTTCCAGCGCTGGTGATGCTGGGCGCCGCCGCGATGCTTCAGCCAGCGCATCAGCGTCTGGTTCCGGTTCAGCACCTGCATGCGATAGATGCCGAGATTGTAGTCGTCCTCTTTGCCGTTGCCGGGCCCCTTGGTGACGACGA
>JACRBD010000303.1 GCA_016234625.1 Caulobacterales bacterium
CCTCGAGATCGAGAAGATGGGCGAGGAGAACATCATCTTCTCCAACGGCGAAATCTATGACGGCCTGCTGGGCGGTTGGACGGCCCGCCGACAGCGCCGGCAGATCATCGAAGCCTTCGAGACGATGAACGAGGTGCTCAAACACCGCTGCGAGGCCTTGTGGAAAGCCCGCAAGGGATAGGGCGCGGGACATGTACTTCAGTACGTGTCCCCTTTGGCCGATGGGGGGCACGCACTGAAGTGCATGTCCCCGTGCGCGCTGCTATGTGTGTCCGATGATCGATGATCTTTACTCAGCCCGCATCCTGACCCTCGTGGCGAATATCCCGCATACGGGCCGTCTCACCGCGCCCCAGGGGTCGTCGGAGAAAGTGGCCAAGCTTTGCGGCAGCCGGATCGTCGTCGACGTGGCGCTGGACGCCGACGGCAAGGTCGCCGACTTCGCCCAGGACGTGAAAGCCTGCGCCCTCGGCCAGGCGTCGGCGGCCGTGCTGGGCGCCCATGTCATCGGCGCGGGCCTTGACGAAATCTCAACCGCGCGCGATCAGCTTGCCGCGATGTTGAAGTCCGGCGGCCCCGCGCCGTCCGGACGGTTTGAGGATCTGGCCGTGCTGGCGCCCGTGAAGGACTATCCCGCCCGTCATGCCTCGACGCTCCTGGCGTTCGAGGCCGCAGTGGCGGCTGTCCGGCAGGCTGGAACGCGAACTAGCGGCGCCGACGCGGCTTGATCGCGCGCGCTGGCGCGTCGATAAGCGCCGGGACTCGTTCACCCACCCTCGTGTCGGCATGACCCTCTACGAACGCAGCGTGACGCTGGCGCACCGCGCCTACAAGCTGACGCTGTCCCCGTTGATCGGACGCCAGTGCCGCTTCCTGCCGACCTGTTCGGACTACGCGCGCGAGGCCCTGATCACGCACGGACCCCTTCGCGGCGGCTGGCTCGCCACGAAGCGTCTGTGCAGCTGCCATCCCTGGGGCCGCTCCGGATTCGATCCAGTTCCGGCGCCGCCACGAAAGTGTGAACCGCTATGATCGACCTGATTTTCCCCGACGGCTCCGTCCGTCAGTACCCGCAAGGCTCCAGCGGCCGCGACGTGGCCACGGCCATCTCGCCCTCTCTGGCCAAGCGCACGCTGCTGGTCCGTCTCGACGGCCAGCTGCTCGACTTCGACCGCCCCCTGCCGGGCGGCGGCAAGGTGGAGTTCGTCGACCGCAATGACCCGGACGCCCTCGACACCATCCGCCACGACACGGCCCACGTGCTGGCGGAAGCCGTGCAGGAGCTGTTCCCCGGCACGCAGGTGACCATCGGCCCGAACGTCGAGGACGGCTTCTACTACGACTTCGCCCGCGACGAGCCGTTCAGCACGGACGACTTCGCGGCGATCGAAAAGCGCATGGCCGAGATCGTCGATCGCGACGAAAAGATCGTCCGCGAGGTGTGGGACCGCGACAAGGCGATCGCCCACTTCAAGGCCATCGGCGAGCAGTACAAGGCCGAGATCATCGAGGGCATCCCGGCCGACCAGGACGTGACGCTCTATCGCCAGGGCAGTTGGGCCGACCTCTGCCGCGGGCCGCACCTGCCGTCGACGAAGCATGTGGGCAAGGCCTTCAAGCTGACCAAGCTGGCCGGCGCCTACTGGCGCGGCGACCAGGCCAACGCCCAGCTGCAACGCATCTACGGCACGGCCTGGGCCAGTCAGGAAGACCTCGACGCCTATCTCACGCGGCTCGAGGAGGCGGAGAAACGCGACCACCGCAAGCTCGGCCGGGCCATGGACCTGTTCCATATGCAGGAAGAGGGCCGGGGGATGGTCTTCTGGCATCCCAAGGGCTGGGTGCTGTGGCGGGTGCTGGAAGCCTACATGCGCCGCCGGCTCGACACGGCCGGCTACATCGAGGTCAAGACGCCCCAGGTGCTGGAGCGGACGTTTTGGGAGAACTCCGGCCACTGGGAGAAGTACCGGCCCAACATGTTCGTCTGCGAGACGGTGGAGGGCGAGGTGCTGTCGCTCAAGCCGATGAACTGCCCGGGCCATGTGCAGATCTGGAATGTCGGCCAGCGCTCCTACAAGGAGCTGCCGATGCGCATGGCCGAGTTCGGCGCCTGTCACCGCTACGAGCCGTCCGGCGCCCTGCACGGGCTGATGCGGGTGCGCGCCTTTACCCAGGACGACGCCCACATCTTCTGCCGCGAGGACCAGATCGTCGACGAGACGGAGAAGTTCATCCGGCTGACGCAGATGATCCATTCGGATCTCGGCATGGAGACGAAGTACATCGCCTTGGCCACGCGGCCGGAGAACCGCGCGGGCTCCGATGAGTTCTGGGACCGGGCCGAGGGCATGCTGGCCGAGGCCGCGCGCCTGGCCGGGGTAACGCCGGTGATCGCCGAGGGCGACGGGGCCTTCTACGCCCCCAAGCTGGACTTCATCGTCCAGGACGCCATCGGCCGGGAGTGGACCTGCGGCACGCTGCAGCTGGACTATGTCCTGCCCGAACGGCTGGGCGCCGAGTACATCGCCGAGGACGGCTCCAAGCAGCGGCCGGTGATGCTGCACAGGGCGATCCTGGGCTCGTTCGAGCGGTTCATCGGCATCATGATCGAGAACTACGCCGGTCGCTTCCCGATGTGGCTGTCACCGGTCCAGGCGGTGGTCACGACCATCGTCTCCGAGGCCGATGGCTATGCCGAGCAGGTCGCCGCGAAGTTCCGCGCGGCCGGCCTGCGGGTGGAGACCGATCTGCGCAACGAAAAGGTCGGCTACAAGGTCCGTGAGCACAGCGTCGCCAAGGTGCCGGCCATTGCCGTGGTCGGCCGCATGGAGGCGGAGGGGGGCACCGTCGCCATCCGCCGGCTTGGCTCTCAGGACCAGACGGTGGTGACGGTTGAGGAGGCCATCCGCCTGCTGACCGACGAAGCGACGCCGCCGGATTTGCGCTGATTCACCGGGGACATGCACTTCAGTGCGCGTCCCCTACCAGCCGGTGAGAATTCGGTGACAGTTTACGAATTGCAGTCGAGCGGACCCCGGCAGCGTGACGGCGGCAATTCGTAAACTGTCACCGAATTCCCGCGCGACCCCTCATCCGTCAGGCTGCGCCTGACACCTTCTCCCGCAAGGGGAGAAGGGAAATTCGCTTGACCCCCGACCGCGACGCGCCACGCTGTTACCCGCGGGTCCGCAGAGAGTCGCGCCGGGAATGGGGACCACCCGGATGCCCAGTTTCACCGCCGCCGACGGCGTTTCCATCGCCTATGACGACACCGGCGGCGCCGGCGCGCCGCTGCTGCTGATCCACGGCTTCTCGTCCCACCGGCAGGAGGCGTGGAAGCGCACCGGCTGGTACGCGTCTCTCGCCCAGCGCGGCCAGCGGCTGGTCGCGCTCGACCTGCGCGGCCACGGCGAGAGCGGCAAGCCGCATGACCCGGCCGCCTACAGCCGTGACATTCTGTTGGGCGACATCACCGGCCTGCTCGACAGCCTGGGCGTCGAATGGGCCAATGTGTTCGGCTATTCCATGGGCGCGCGGCTGGCGCTGGCCATGGCGATCCAGGAACGCGAGCGCGTCGGCTACCTGATCCTCGGCGGCGTCGGCGGGGCGCTGTTCGATCCGCCGCCGCCAGGCGATCCCATGGCCCTGGCCATGGAGGCCGCGAGCCCCGACTCGATCACCGAGCCGATGCTGAAGAGCTTCCGCCAGTTCGCCGACGAGCAGGGCGAGGACCGCCTGGCCCTGGCCGCCTTCACCCGCGGACGTGGCGATCCGGTGACGCGTGCCGAGGTCGCGACCGTTTCCGCCCCGACCCTGGTGGTGGCCGGCTCGCGGGACGAGCTGGCCGGCGATCCGCACGGGCTGTCGGATCTGATCCCCGGCGCCAGGGCCGTGTCCCTGATAGGCTGCGACCACTTCAACGCCATCCCGCACGGGCTGCTGAAGGCGACCGTGTTCGACTTCCTCGACGGCTACCTGGACGAACGGCTGCCGTAGAGAGTGAGCCCCGGATCAGGTCCGAGGGCCGAAGGGCGCACAATGAAGAAGGGGCGCAGCCTGCGCCGCGCCCCTTCCAGATCGTTCCGTGTTCGTGGGCGGCCCGGACAAGCCGGGCCCTGACGGGGCCTACAGGCCCGGCAGCTTGACCCAGCTGGCCTTTTCGCGGGCGATGACGACGGTCTTGCCGCCGGTCAGGCCCTTGAGCCGGGCTTCCTCGGCGGCCGCGTCGACCGGCGCGGGCGGCGTGGCGCCGTCGGCGACGACCGGGGCGGACGGCGCGTCCCTGCGCCAGAACATCACGCGGTCGGCGAAGGACTTATCCTTGTGGGCGATGTCGCCGAACTCGTCGTCGACGACATAGCGGATCAGCGGGTCGGCCTTGTCGGCGCCGGCGCGGGCGACCAGCAGACGCTCGCCGTCGGTGCGCTGGCTAGCCACGGCCTGACCGGCCAGGGCGGCGCGGGCGGCGCTTTCCGGCTGCAGCTCCTGCGGACGGGGCTCGCCGGGGGCGGGCGGGCGCAGGGCATAGTCGGGCGGAACGACCAGCGGGGCCTTGGTCACGACGCGGAATTCGTCCGGCGTCACCTTGGCGATGCCGAGCGCCTTGGAGGTCGACTGGCAGCCGCCCAGACCGGCGGCGGCGATCAGCGCCACGGCGCACACTACGCGGGTAGAGATCATAGAGCCTTGCTCCTCAGGCCTTCAGTTGGGCGGAGTCGGCCGCCCCGGCCGCTAATTGGCGTTCTCGATACGCCAAAAGTGAGGCGAACGGCAACTGGCGTTACGGCCGCACATCCCGGCGGAAGCTGTCGATCAGGAGCAGCACGACGCCGATGGAGATGGCGCTGTCGGCGATGTTGAACACCCAGGGGAAATGCAGGGCGGTCACATCGATGAAATCGGCGACTTTGCCGAACCGCACCCGGTCGATCATGTTGCCGATGGCGCCGCCCATGACCAGGCCGATGGCCGCGCCCAACAGGGGACGCTCGACCCGCCGCGCCCAAACGGCCAGGAAGCCGGCCACGCCGAGGGAAAAAGCCACCAGGACCCAACGCACCCACTCCGCCTCGCCGCGGAACAGACCAAAGCTGACCCCCTGGTTCCAGACCATGGTCAGGTGGAAGGGACCCCAGACCTGCACGCTGCCGAGCACCGGCAGCTGGAAGGCGCCGAGCATCCACATCTTGACCAGCTGATCGACCAGGATGACCGCCAGGCCGATGGTGTAGGCCATCGGGCCTTGCAGGCGGACGGGGCCGGCGGGTTCGGCGACGACGTCAGGCGCCATCGTCGCCTCCGCCATCGAGACGGGTTCGGCGACGGGCGATTCGTCGGCTTCGGTGACGTCGGAACTCATACGGCTTCCCTAAAAGCACCCATACACCGTCATCGTCGGACTTGTTCCGACGACCCAGGAACACCGGCGAACGTCAGCGTGCATGGGTGGTCGGGACAAGCCCGACCATGACGGATTTTAAGTATCAGCCCGCGTGGGTCTTGTCCCACGCGCCGACCGCATCCTCGCAACGCAGGCAGAGCTGGGTCGCCGGCTTCACTTCCTCAAGGACTCTCCAGCAGCGGGCGCACTTGCCGCCGTCGGCCTTGGCGGGATCGACCGAAACGGCCTTGAGCTCTGAAACCCGGAAGCTGGCGGTTCCGCCCTCTCCCGCGCCGAGGCTCGCGCCGCTGGTGCGGAAGACTTCCGCCGGATCCAGGCCCTCGAAAGCCGCCAGCAGGCCGGCGTCGGCGACATGGACGGCTGGCGAGGCTTCCAGCGACGAGCCGATCCGCTTTTCGCGACGCTCGATCTCCAGGGCCCCGGTGACCACGCCGGTCACCTGCTCGACCTTGCCCCACCGCGCCGCCTCGGCGTCGTTGCGCCAGTCGGCCGGCGTCTGCGGGAACACCCGCAGGCTGTTGGAGCCGGCGTTCGGGTAGCGCGTCGTCCAGGCTTCCTCGGTGGTGAAACTGATCAGCGGCGAGAGCCAGATGGTCAGCCGCTCGAACACCGCATCCATCACCGTGCGGCAGGCGCGGCGGCGAAGGCTGTCGGGCCGGTCGCAATAGAGGGCGTCCTTGCGGATATCGAAGAAGAAGGTCGACAGGTCGCCCTGGCAGAAATCCAGCAGCGGCCGCACCACGTCGCTGAAGCGGTACTCCTCGTAGGCCGCTCGCACCTCGCCATCGAGCTGCCACAGCCGGTGCAGGATGAACTGCTCCAGCGGCGGCATGTTGGCGACGGCGACCCTCTCCGACCCCTCGAAGCCGTTCAGGGCCCCCAGCAGGTAGCGCAGGGTGTTGCGCAGCTTGCGGTAGGAGTCGGTGACCGTGGCCAGGATGGTCTTCCCGATCCGCTGGTCCTCCCGGTAGTCGACCATGGCGACCCACAGCCGCAGGATTTCGGCCCCGCTTTCGCGGAAGATGACGTCCGGGTCGATGACGTTGCCCTTGGACTTGCTCATCTTCTCGCCGTTCTCGTCCATGGTGAAACCATGGGTGAGGACGGTTTCGTAGGGCGCGCGGCCCCGGGTGCCGCTGCTTTCCAGCAGGGACGACTGGAACCAGCCGCGATGCTGGTCGCTGCCTTCCAGATAGAGGTCCGCCGGCCAGCGAGTGTTGGCCCGCCCCTCCAGAGCGAAGGCGTGGGTGGAGCCGCTGTCGAACCAGACGTCGAGAATGTCCTCGACCTTCTCGTAGCGGGCCGGGTCATGGTCGCCCAGGAAGTCGGCCACCGGACGTTTGAACCAGGCGTCGGCGCCTTCGGTCTCGACCGCCGCGATGATCCGGGCGTTGACGGCCGGATCACGAAGGGGCTCGCCGCTGTCCCGGTCGACAAACATGGCCAGCGGAGCGCCCCAGGCGCGCTGGCGGCTGATCAGCCAGTCAGGCCGGCTTTCGACCATCGAGCGGATGCGGTTGCGGCCGCCCTCGGGCACGAAGGTGGTGGCGTCGATGGCCGATAGCGCCACTTCGCGCAGGGTCGGTCCACCGTTGATCGGCGCGTCCATGCGGATGAACCACTGCGGCGTATTGCGGAAGATCACCGGCGCCTTGGAGCGCCAGCTCATCGGGTAGCTGTGCTCCAGCCGGCCCCGAGCCAGCAGATTGCCGGCCTCGATCATCCTGTCCATCACCGCGCCGTTGGCGGGTCCGAACTTGCCGACCTTCTTGCCCTCGGTCTCAAGCACCTTGAGGCCGGCGAACAGCGGCACGTGGTCGTAATAGGCGCCGTCGGGACCGACTGTCTCGGGGATGGTTGCGTCGATGCCGGCAGCGTCGAGCTGAGCCTTGCTCTTGAGCCAGATCAGATAGTCGTCGGCGCCATGCCCGGGCGCGGTGTGCACGAAGCCCGTACCGGCGTCGTCAGTCACATGGTCGCCGGCAAGCATGGGCACGGGAAAGCCGTAACCGGCGTCAAGTTTGGCGAGGGGGTGGACGAGGGTCAGCTTGCTGCAGTCAGCCGTCTCGACGCGGGTCCATTTGGCCACCTTGGCGGCCTTGAACACGTCCTCGGCCAGCTTGTCGGCGAGGACCAGCCGGTCGCCCGGCGCGGCCCAGGGCTCGAACTCCAGACCCTCTTCCAACGCCGCCACCTCGTAGACACCGTAGGCGATGCGCGGGCTGTAGCTGACCGCCCGGTTAGCCGGGATGGTCCAGGGGGTGGTGGTCCAGATGACCACCGAAGCGTCACCACCGGCGACCGGAAACTTAACCCACACCGTCGGGCTGTTGTGGTCGTGGTACTCGACCTCGGCGTCGGCCAGGGCGGTCTGTTCCACCGGGCTCCACATCACCGGCATGGAGCCGCGATAGAGCTGGCCGCTCATCATGAACTTGTGGAACTCGGCGACGATCACCGCCTCGCTGCCGAAGTCCATGGTGGCGTAGCGGTTTTCCCAGTCGCCCAGGATGCCCAGCCGCTTGAAGCCGGCCATCTGCACGCCGATCCAGTGTTCGGCGTAGGTGCGGCAGCGCTCGCGGAACTCGGTGGGCGAGACGTCGCCCTTGCGGCGGCCGGCGGCCCGCAGCTCCTCCTCGACCTTCCATTCGATCGGCAGTCCGTGACAGTCCCAGCCCGGCAGGTAGTCGACATCGTTGCCCAGGGCGAAGCGCGAGCGGACGGCGAAGTCCTTCAGCGTCTTCTGCAGCACGTGACCGATATGGATGGCGCCGTTGGCGTAGGGCGGGCCGTCGTGCAGCACGAACAGCGGCGCTTTAGCGGCCTGCCGCGCCTTGCGGACAGTGTGGTAGAGGTCCTGGTCCTTCCAGGCCTCGAGGATCTTCGGCTCCAGCGTCGGCAGGCCGGCCCGCATGGGGAAGGCCGTGTCGGGCAGAAAGACGGTTTCGCGGTAGTCGCGCCCGGGGGCGGCGTCGTCGGTCATGGAGAATTACTCGGAGATTGCGGAAGGAACGGGTTTCGCTACCCGGCGCACGTCGCCCTCGGCCGGCGACGCTACGCCGGGCGAATAATTCGCGAAGTCTTCCGAACCGAAGTCATGGCGGGGCTGTAGCAGAGGTATCCCCCCACTGTCATCCCGGCCGTAGCGCAGCGAAGAGCCGGGACCCAGATTCGGCCTGGATCTGATCTGGGTCCCGGATCGGCCATTCGGCCGTCCGGGATGACAATCGAGATCAGCTCCGCTTCCGCGCCCTCGGCGTCACCGTCACCTTCATCCGCACCCCGGCGCGGACGATGTCGAGGACCAGCGGCTTGTCGATGCTCTGGGGTCCGAGAGCCCGCAGCAGGTCGTCCAGGCCGGTGATCGGCTTGCCGCCGGCGGCGACGATCAGGTCGCCCGGCGCGATGCCGGCCTTTTCCGCCGGGCCGCCAGCGTCCACCGAGGCGACCCAGACGGCGTAGGGCTGGTCGATGTCGGCCGACTTGGCGATGGCCGGCGGGATCGGGGTCTGCTGGGCGACGACGCCGATGGTGCCGCGGCGCACATGGCCGTGTTTGGCGATCTCGGCCATCACGAAGGAGGCGGTGTTGGAGGCCACGGCGAAACAGAGGCCCTGGGCGCCCATGATCACGGCGGTGTTGATGCCGATCACCTCGCCGTTGGAGCTGACCAGCGGACCGCCGGAGTTGCCGGGGTTGAGGGCCGCGTCGGTCTGGATCAGGTCCTCGATCAGCCGGCCCTTTTCCGCGCGCAGGGAGCGGCCGAGGGCGGAGACCACGCCGGTGGTCACCGTCGCCTCGAAGCCCAGCGGCGCGCCGATGGCGATGACCAGCTGGCCCCGGCGCAGCTTCTTGGAATCGCCCAGCCGGGCGAACGGCGCCTTGACCGGCTGTTCGACCTTGAGCACGGCGATATCGGTGTCGGGATCGTCGCCGATTGGCCGGGCCGTCAGGGCGCGGCCTTCGGCGGTGATCACCGCCAGGCGCTGGAAGCCGCCGACTACATGGCTGTTGGTGACGATCAGTCCGTCGGCGGAGACGAAGAAGCCCGAGCCCTCGCCGGCGAAACTGCCGTCGGTGGTGATCGGGGCGACCCGCACCACGGCGGGACCGACCATCTCGACCGCCTTCACCACCGCGTCGGAATAGGCGTCCAGCAGGTCCAGCTCGCTGCGCACCAGGCGCGGCTCGACCCGGGTGTCGAGGACGAAGGAGGCGTCAGGGGGAAAGGCGAACGACTCGGGCGGCTGGCGCGCCGGCGACGGGCGGCGCGCATGCGCGAACGACTGGTACTTGCGTGCCTTGAGCATCGGGCCCCCACCGGAATGGTTAACAGGGAACACGGTGGCGAGGCCGGCGCCAAGAGGGGTTCGCCCTTGGGGGGAATAAGTGCGTGGTTCGAGACGCTCGGCTGGGGCCTCGCTCCTCACCATGACGAAGGGCAGTGCAATCCACCCCTCTACGTCATCCTGAGGAGTGATCCCTCAGGATCGCGTCTCGAAGGACGCAGGCCGCCTACGCCCCCAGAATCCCCCGCGCCTTGGCCTCGTCCCGGCGAATCTGCAGGACCATCTCGTCGATCGAGCTGAACTTCTCCTCGGGCCGCAGGAACGCGATCAGCTGGGTCTCGATGACCTGGCCGTAGAGGTCCTCGTCGAAGTCGAACAGCCAGACCTCCAGCCGGGTCTCGACCTCGCCGGTGGTGGGGTTGTTGCCGATGTTGGCCACGCCGGGCACGAGGCGGCCGTCGGGCAGCCGGGTGCGGGTGGCGTAGACCCCCAGCCTGGGCACGACGTAGTCGACCATGAACACATTGGCGGTCGGGAAGCCCAGGGTGCGGCCCAGCTGCTGGCCGCGCCGGACCACGCCCTCGATGGCGAAGGGCCGGCCGAGAATGGCCGCCGCCGCCTCCGGATGGCCCTCGCGCAGGGCGGCGCGAACGGCGGTGGAACTGTACTTCTCCGCCCCTTCCCCGGCCGCCTCGGCCACCGAGACGGTGAAACCCAGTTCGGCGCCGTAGGATTTCATGGCCTCCGGACTGCCGGTGCGGCCCTTGCCGAAGGAGATGTCGAAGCCGACGGCCACATGGCGCACGCCCAGGCCCTCGTGCAGCACATGCTCGACGAAGCCCCGGTCGGAGAAGTTGGCCATCTCGAAGTCGAAGTTGAGCACGTAGAGCAACTCGACGCCCATCTCGGCCAGCGCCCGGGCCTGCTGGTCGATGGTCATCAGGCGGAAGGCCGGCTCGTCCGGCTGGAACAGCCGGCGGGGGTGCGGGTCGAAGGTGATCACCGCCAGCGGCGCGCCAGTGGCCTTCGCGGCGGCCGCCGCCCCGGCGATGACCGACTGGTGGCCCTTGTGCACGCCGTCGAAGTTGCCGAGCGCCACCGCCGCCCCGCGGTCGGCGTCGCCCAGGTGCTTCCAGCCGTGAATGATCCGCGGGTGCATCAGGCGGGCCGGCGGGGAACCATGATGGTCGCTTCGCCGTCGAGCACGACCTTGCCGGCCACACTGCAGACCGTCGCCAGGACAGCCCGGGCCTTCTCGGCGTCCAGGCTGGTGATGGCGGCGGTGACCGTCACCTCGTCGCCGATCTTCACCGGCCGTTTGAAGGTCAGGGTCTGGCCCAGATAGATCGCCCCCGGCCCCGGCAGCTTGCCGGCGATCAGGGCGGAGATGTAGGCGGCCGACAGCATGCCGTGGGCGATGCGGCCCTTGAACTGGGTGGTCGCGGCGAAGGCCTCGTCCAGATGCACCGGATTGAAATCGCCGCTGACCTCGGCGAAGGCCTGGATGGCCTTGTCGTCCACGGTGCGGGTCAGCTCGGCCGACTGGCCGACCGACAGATCCTCGAAATACATCCCGGCCATCTCGCGCTCCCCCTCTTTGTTGTCGTTGTTTACCAGACCAGATCGGCCATGGCGTAGCGGGCCTTGACGCCCTCCGCCGCCAGCAGGGCATCGACGGCGGGGGCCGACAGCTTGCCGTCCGGTCCCAGGGCCGCCTCGCCGTGGATGCCCTTGGCGATGAACAGGCAGTCAAACCCCCGGTCTTCCGCCCCCTGCACGTCGGTGTGCAGCCCGTCGCCGATGCACAGCACCCGGCGCGGATCGACCTCACGGCCCAGCAGGCGGGCGGCCTCGGCCAGGCTCAGGTCGTAGATCGGGGCATAGGGTTTGCCGGCCATCAGCACCTCGCCGCCCAGCTCCTTGTAGACGTCGGCCAGAGCGCCGCCGCAGTAGATCAGCCGGTCGCCGTGCTGCACCACCCGGTCGGGATTGGCGCAGATCATCGGCAATCCCCGCTTCGCCGGGCTGGCGAAGCGCTCGCGATAGTCCTCGGGACCCTCGGTATCCTCGTTGTACGGCCCGGTGACGCAGATGAAAGCCGCGCCATCGGCGTCGCTGAAGGCGAGGCCCAGGTCGGCATAAAGCCCGCCGGCCCGCTCCGGGCCGACGGTCCAGACGGGCCCGGGCGCGCGCTCGGCCAGCAGGCCGCGGGTGGCGTCCCCGGAGGTGACGAAGGCGCTCCAGGCCTCGCGCGGCACGCCCAGACCGTCGAGCTGGGGAACCACATAGCTGGCTGGCCGGGCCGCGTTGGAGATCAACACCACCGGCCCCCGCTCGGCGCGGAAACGAGCCAGGGCGGCGCAGGCGTCGGGGAAGCTTTCCCGGCCGTTGTGAATCACGCCCCAGACGTCGCTGAGCAGAACGTCATAGTCGTTGGCGAGTTGGGCGAGGCCGGCGGGGAGCGTGGTCATGGCTCCCGGCGGTATCGGGTGGGGGCGGAGGCGTCAACAGACCGCTCCTCTCCCGTGAGGGAGAGGGGGACCATGCGGAGCATGGTGGAGAGGGAAGCGCCGGTGGCTGCCGGCTATTCCTTCCTAATCACGGCGGAGAACGACCTGATGTCTTGATGAGCATGCTTGCTCCGGCGGGACCTTCGTCAAGCAGCTGTGATTTCGGTCAAGTCTGGATTCCACGAGGACGGGCCCTTCGGGCCCGCCGCTGCGCGGCCGCGAAGCGGTCCTTGACCAAGGTCGCCGTCCGGAGCGGACCATTCCATCAAGGCCTGCAGGGCGTATCAGCATAATGAAAGGGGGCGTTTGAGGAACGCCCGCCACCGCCGACGTCTCCCTCTCCACCAGCCTCCGGCTGGTCCCCCTCTCCCTC
>JACRBD010000300.1 GCA_016234625.1 Caulobacterales bacterium
GAGATCCAGCTCGACCGCACCACCGCCGAAACCTTCGACCAGTTCGCCGCCGCCGTGCGCCGGGCGCCGGAGATCCTCGAGTGCCACATGGTCGCCGGCGGCTTCGACTACCTGATCAAGGCGCGCGTCGAGGACATGACGGCGTATCGCGCGTTCCTCGGCGGCACCCTGGTGGACCTGCCGGGGGTGCGCGAAACGCGGACCTATGCGGTGCTGGAAGAGGTGAAGCACACGGTGGCGCTGCCCGTCTGACCCCGGCGGCTCGACGATCCTCCCCACACCGTGGGGAGGGGGACCACGCGAAGCGTGGTGGAGGGGCGTCGCCGCCGTTCGAGACCGGCGACCGTCACTAAAGTCCTCACTGCAGCATCCCGACATCCCGACCGTCCGCCGCGCCGAGCATTGCGCGACATCCAACCGGGCGAGCAAGCGCGCCGACCCCGGCCGACCACCAGGCCGATCCGCCCGCCCCGCCCTGCCCCGCGCCCAAACCCTTGCCCCACAAGGGACAGCGCGATGAGGCGACATGACCACGACAACACCATCCCGCCATTTTACGCCCGCCTCAGGCGGCGAACGGACGAGCCCCTCTGATTTGGCGCGAGAGTCCCGGAAATGTCCTCGTTTGTCCCGGGATGATTGGTCTCGGGAGTCTCGTGTTTGGCAGGGGTGGGAGCCGAGGCGCGCTGGTGGGTTCGGTGATCTGGTCAGGGCGCGGGTGGAGTGGACCCGCCAGCACGCTGGCCGGCATGAGACAAAGGGCACGCTCCCTTCCCCCTGGAGGGGGGAAGGGTCGGGGATGGGGGTGGAGGTCGTCCAGCGGCAACGCTGTTGGTCGGCTGGGCTCAGGCGGTCGACACCGCGCGAGCCGTACTGTCGCCACCCCATCCCTGCCCTTCCCCCCTCCAGGGGGAAGGGTTTGAACCGTCCTCGCCCCCGGCGCGACAAACCGCTCGCGGAAGCCGACGCGAGGCCGGGTAAGTATTTTCCGGTGAAATACTGGATTAATGCCGCTCAGAACTGATCGACACCCCCAATGTGAGCCATTCCGATGTCGCTGGACAAATTGTCGGGAATGGCCGCACTTGGACCTGATGCGGTTTTCTATTTGATCTTTCCTGTCAGGATTGCCTCCACGCCGCGCTCAATTTCTGACGAATATTGGAACCGGCATGCGTTTTTCCAGGCGATCGGCGCTTGTCGCCGGCGCGTCGTTCGGCTTCGCCGGCAAGGTCGCCGCGGCCACGCCGGCCGCCCCCGCGCCCTATTCCGGACTGAAGAAGACCATCGCGGTCGATCTCTTCCAGGCGACCGAGGCCGTTGGCGGGACGGTCACCTCCGAGGGCATGACCGCCATGCTGACCGACGCCCTGGTGCGCGACGGCCGGTTCGTGGTGGTCGAGCGGCCGGGCCTGGGCGGCGTCCAGGCTGAACAGCAGCTGGGCCAGAGCGGCGCCACGACGTCGGAGACCGCGCCCGGCGCCGGCGGGCTGATCGGGGCCAGCGCCATCGTGCGCGGGGCGGTGACCAAGTACGAAGCCGCGGCCGGCGGCGGCAACCTGGGGATCAGCGGTCTGCCGGGGGGCGGCCTTCTCGCCGGCCGGGCCGGGGTCAAGAGCCAGACCTCGCTGCTCGAAATCTCCCTGCGGCTGATCGACACCACCGCCGGCCAGGTGATCTCGACCTCCAAAGCCGAGGGCAAGGCCAGGTCGACGGCCGCCGACGCCTCGGTGGTCAATCCCTGGACGGGCGCCGGGGCCGGCGGCGGGACCTTTTTCAATTCACCCATCGGCCAGGCCGGCGAGGACGCCATCGTCAAGGCGGTCGAGCTCATCGCCGCGGGCATGCGCTCCGTGGCCTGGTCCGCCCAGATCATCGAGGCCGACGGCGACCGCGCCTATGTCAACGCCGGCGCCGACCGCAATGTCGAGGTCGGCGCCATGCTGACGGTCTGGCGCAAGGGTCGGGCGTTCACCGATCCGACCACCGGCGAGGTGCTGGACATCGACCTGCAGCGCATCGGCACGGTGCGCATCGACAGCGTGCGCGAGCGGCTGTCGACGGCGTCGGTGGTCAGCGGCGAACCGCCGGTCCGCGGCGACCTGCTGAAGCTGGAATAGAGAGACCGTGAGAATGCGCGCGACGTGGATCCTGCCCGCCTGTTCGGCGCTCGCCCTTGGCCTGCTCGCGCCGGTCTCGGCCTCGTCCGCCGGCGAGCTCGTCGGCGTCGCGGTGTCGCGGCCGGCTGAGTTCCGGACGGCGCCGAAGGCCGGTGATCCGCTCGCCGATGTCGCACTGACGCTCGAGGGCGGCGGCGCGATCCTGTCGGCGCGGACCAACGCCGACGGCGAGGCGGTGTTCAGCAACCTTCGTGCCGGCGAATTCACCATCACCGTCACCCCCGTGAACGACCCGCCGACCGCGAAGCTCAACCGGATCGGCGGGGTCATCGTCATTTCCGGGACGCCGCCGCTGGCCGCGTCGTTTTCCTGGGCCCGGGGCCGCGGGAGCTTCGCCTCCGACCGGGCCGGCCGGCGCATCGTCATCCCGGTGGTCCGGGACGGAACCGAGATCAGGGTCCGGCTGAACATCTTTGACCGCTGGGGCGCCCAGTGACCCATCCCGCTCTCAAGAGGACCTGAGACCATGCGCAAGACAGCCCTGATCCTGGCGGGGGCCATGGCCTTCGACCTCGGCGTTCTGGTCGTCGCCGGCCAGGCGGCGGAGGCCCCCAAGAGCCCGAACGGCGCGCCGGCCCCGACGACGGTCCGCAAGTCCGACGACTATCTGAAGATCAAGCTGACCGAGGTGCTCGTCAGCTCCTACGCCATCGACCGCACCCATACCGCCAAGGGCTGCGAAGCCAAGCTCGGCAAGGTGATCGACGTGGCCGGCATGCCGGTGTGCCAGCTGCCGGCCGCCCCGGCCCCCGCGCCCCGATGACCGGCCGCGACGCAAGGACCGCGCTGTCGCTGACGGCGCTGGCCGTGGGTCTGGCCCTGGCCGGACCGGCCTTCGCCAGCGTGGCCGGGGTGACCAACGTCTGCGACGGGACCAACACCGTCCGCGTGGTGACCCTGTCGCTCAATACCTACGAGTACTTCTTCCAACCGCTTGCCGGCGGCGCGGCGGTCCATTTCAACGGCATCGTCACGCCGACCTCATCGACCAAGGTGCGGCTGTTCGCGGTGCCGCCGGGACGCTACCGGCTGACCTACAAGCTGCCGACCTCGGCCCCGATCGGAACCTGGGGGCCCGACGTGGTGGTCAAGCCCTGGTCGATGGTCAACGGGGCCTGTGTGTTCACCGATCCCCTCAAGAGGGCTCGCCCCGTCGGCGCGCCCGTCCAGTGAACCCACGTCGACCGCGCCGCGCGAATCCCGCCCACAGCCGATTGAAGGACGCCCTGTCATGAAGTCATCAGCCCTCCTCCTGGCCGGCGCCGTCGCCTTCGACCTGGGGATTCTGGTCGTCGCGGGCCAGGCGGCGGAAGCCCCGAAAGCGCCGACCGCGCCGCGGGCCGCTCCGGGCCTCAGCCTGAACTTCGCCAAGGTCGAGATCGACCACCTCTCTCTGAAGCTGGACGCGGTCAACACCGCCCGGGCCTGCGACCACAAGCACGGCAAGGTGGTCGAGATCGAGGGCGTGTCGATGTGCCGGCTGCCGGCCAGGGGCGCCCCGGCGCCGGGCGGTCGCGGCGGGCCGGCCGTCCCCCAGCCCGATGAAAAATAGTCCTCTCGACGAGGATCCACCTGAACCGGACGTCGGCGCCATCCGGCTGTCGGCCGGAGATCCGGCGCTGGGGGCCCTCGCCACGGGCAAAGCTACCCTGGTGATGGGCGGCGAGCCGGTGGCGTTTGAACTCACCGTCCCGGCCGGCCCGGTCGCCGTGGAGGACGTTCTGCCGATCTTCCAGGGTCTCGCCAGCCTGTTCGCCGAACGGGCGGCGGCAAAGGCGGCGGCCGGGGGGCGCACGGTCTCCTGCCGCGCCGGATGCGGCGCCTGCTGCCGCCAGCTGGTGCCGATCGCCGCCGCGGAGGCCCGCGCCCTGGCGGCCCTGGTCCGGTCTCTGCCCGAGCCTCGACAGGCCGCCGTTCGCGACCGGTTCGCGGCGGCCGTCGATGCCGCGGCCGAGGCCGGTCTGTTCGACCAGCTGACCGGTCCGGGCGAGCGACGGTTCGAGGCCGGGCTCGACTATTTCCGGCTGGGCGTCGCCTGCCCGTTCCTCGAGGACGAGGCCTGTTCGATCCATGCGGACCGGCCGCTGTCCTGTCGCGAATACCTGGTCACCTCGCCCGCCGGGAACTGCCGGTCGCCAACCCCCGAGGGCATCGAGAAGCTGACGCTGGAGGGCGACCCTTCGCTGGCCGTGCTGAAAGCCGACCTGCGCGACGGCTGGCTCCCCTTGATCCACGCCCTGGTGTTCGACGAGACGGCCCCGCCATCGGCGCGAGACCGAACCGGGCCAGAGATCCTGGCCGATGTCCTGGGACGTCTGTAGCCGGCGCCCCGACCGGCCGCTCCCCTCATGGCGGGGTGACGGCGTGGTCCGCGCGCCAGGCGCCTGTTCCGCGACCGTCCCTTGATGACGAGATCCTCGCCGGAGGCCCCGGCATGACATCGAGGGGGCCTTCCCCTTCTCCCCTTGCGGGAGAAGGGTCCCCAACACCGATAACCATGCTAGCCTCCTGCAACGCATCAGGAGCCCACCCATGACCGGAGCGATCGCCAGACTCGGCGCGGCCGTCGCCGCCGTCGCCCTGCTGGCCGGGTCGGCGGCCTGGGCCGGGTCGCGGCCGCTGGTGGAGCTCGAGAAGGACAGCTGCGCCGGGCCGGTATCGATGGTCATGGCGGCGGGCGACGGCTCGGTGGTGTTCCATCACCTGGACGCCGGGCGCTATGTCATCACCCTGCCCGCCGAGACCAGCGGCGTGACCCTGGCGGTGGCCGAGGCCGACACCGGCCGCTGGATCCCCGGCCGGCTGTCGGGCGTCACCGGCGGCCGCCGCTACGCCATCTGCGCCTACTGCGAGCGGATCTTCGGGTCGGTGGCCCGGGGCGGCTGCGAGATCCGCATCCCGCTGCGCGGCCTGTAGACCCCCTTGGGAAGACATCACATGACCCGTTCCGCCACCCTGGCCGCCCTGACGCTCGCCCTGCTGGCGACCACCGCCTGTGGCAAGCCCAGCGACACCCCGGCCTCGGCCACCTATGGCGCGGACGTCAAGCTGGCGGCGCCGGAGAAGGGCGGGCCGATCCCGACGCTCAACCCGGCCAAGGCGGTCGGCTGGCCGGCCGGCGGCGCGCCCGTTGCCCCGGCGGGGTTCACGGTGACGCGGTTCGCCGAGGGGCTGGATCATCCGCGCTGGATGTATGTCCTGCCCAATGGCGACGTGCTGGTGGTCGAGACCAACTCGCCGGCCCGCAAGGTCAAGGGCCTGACCGACTGGGTGGCCGCCCGCATGATGAAGCGGGCCGGCGCCGCCGTGCCCAGCGCCAACCGGATCAGCGTCTACCGCGATGCTGACGGCGACGGCAAAGCCAAGCTGGTCGGCCGTCTTGGCAACCGTCTCAACTCTCCATTCGGGGTCGCGCTGATCGGCGACACTCTCTACGTCGCCAATACGGACTCCGTGGTCGCCTTCGACATGCGCACCCCGACCAACACCGGGACCAAGGTCGTCGACCTGCCCGCCGGCGAGCCCAATAACCACTGGGCGCGCAACCTCCTGGCCAGTCCGGACGGGACCAAGCTCTACATCACCGTCGGCTCCAACTCGAACATCGCCGAGGGCGGGATGGCCGCCGAGAAGAACCGGGCCAACATCCTTGAACTGGACCGGGCGACGAAGAGCCTGCGGGTGTTCGCCACCGGCCTGCGCAACCCCAACGGCCTGGCCTGGGAACCGGTCACCGGCGCCCTGTGGACCACGGTCAACGAGCGCGACATGCTCGGCAACGACCTGGTCCCCGACTACATGACCAGCGTCCGGGACGGCGGCCACTACGGCTGGCCGTGGAGCTACTTCGGCCAGCATGTGGATGACCGGGTCCAGCCGCAGCGGCCGGACATGGTGGCGAAGGCCTTGGTCCCGGACTACGCCCTCGGGGCGCATACCGCCTCGCTGGGGCTGGCCTTCTATCCGCTGCCCCAGGTCATGGAATGCCTGGTCGCGCCCTGCCCGGTCATGACGCCGGCGTTCCCCGCCGCCTATCAGGGCGGGGCCTTCATCGGCCAGCACGGCTCGTGGAACCGCAAGCCGGTCAGCGGCTACAAGGTGGTCTTCGTGCCGTTCAAGGCCGGCAAGCCGTCGGGTCCGGCGCAGGACTTCCTGACCGGCTTCCTGGACGCCAAGGGCCAAGCGATGGGCCGCCCGGTCGGCGTCGTCGTGGACCGCGCCGGCGCCCTGCTGGTGGCCGACGACGTGGGGAATGTGGTGTGGCGGGTGAGCGCGAAGAAATAGGGAGTAGGGAGATAGGGCGTAGGGAGTAGTCGGCCGGCGCGCGCGGAACGGTCCGCGACTCCGCTTTGCTACTCCCTACTCCCTAAGCCCTACTCCCTGAGCTTACAGCGCTTCCACAATCGTCACATTCGCCAGCCCGCCGCCTTCGCACATGGTCTGCAGACCGTAGCGCTTGCCGGTGCGGCGCAGGTTGTGGACCAGGGTGGACATCAGCTTGGCGCCCGAGCCGCCGAGCGGGTGGCCGAGCGCGATGGCGCCGCCCGAGACGTTCAGCTTCGCCGGGTCGGCATCGTTGCCCTGCAGCCAGGCCAGCGGCACCGGGGCGAAGGCCTCGTTGACCTCGTACAGGTCGATGTCGTTGATCGACATGCCGGCCTTCTTGAGCGCCTTCTGGGTGGCGAACACCGGCTCTTCCAGCATGATCACGGGGTCGCCGGCGGTGACGGTCATGTGGTGGATGCGGGCCAGGGGTTCGACACCCAGGCGCTTGAGGCCGGCCTCGTTGACCACCAGGATGCCCGAGGCGCCGTCGCAGATCTGGCTCGAGGTCGCGGCCGTGACCGTGCCGCCCTCGACCAGCAGCTTGACGCCCTTGATGCCTTCGAGGCTCGCCTCGAAGCGGATTCCCTCATCGACGACGTGCTTTTCCTTCACGCCCTCGGCCGTGGTGATTTCGACGGCGACGATTTCCTTGTCGAAGTGGCCGGCCTGGGTCGCGGCGATGGCCTTCTGGTGGCTGCCAAAGGCCCATTCGTCGAGCTGGTCGCGGGTGAAGCCGTACTTCCTGGAGATCATCTCGGCGCCGGCGAACTGGCTGAACTGGATGTTCGGATAGCGCGCCTGCATGTCCGGGCTCATGTAGTTGCCCATGCCGGCCTTCAGCGCCAGGATCGAGGGGCTGCCCATGGGCACGCGGCTCATGCTCTCGACGCCCGCGGCGATGACGCAGTCCATGGCGCCGCTCATCACGGCCTGGGCGGCGAAGTGCAGCGACTGTTGCGAGGAGCCGCACTGGCGGTCGACCGAGGTGGCCGGCACGCTTTCCGGGAAGCCGCTGGCGAGCACGGCGTTGCGGGCGATGTTGACCGCCTGTTCGCCGCCCTGGGAGACGCAGCCCATGATCACGTCCTCGACCAGGACCGGGTCCGCGCCGGTGCGCGCGACCAGGGCCCTGAGGACCTCGCCGGCCAGATCGGCGGGGTGCACCCCGCTCAGACGGCCACCCTTGCGGCCGCCCGCGGTGCGGCCGGCGGCGACGATATAGGCTTCACCCATGGGGCATCTCCCGATTGGAGGGTTTCGTTTACGTACGCGTCATTTAGGCGCTGCTGGCGGCGTCGCCAAGTATGACCCAGCGTCAGGGGTCTAGGGAGTAGGGAGTAGGGAGTAGCAGAGGTTAGGCGCGGCGCCAGCGGCGTGAACAGCTCGAACTACTCCCTACTCCCTACCCCTACTCCGTATGCACCATCCGATACCCGCCCCGCAGATAGACCAGCGGCTCGTGGTCGGCGTCGTGATGCACCTTGAGGATGCGGCCGATGATGATCCGGTGGTCGCCGGCGTCGACGACGGCGTGGGTGCGGCACTCGAAATTGGCCATGCAGCCGGGCAGCACCGGGGCGCCGGTATGCCAGGCGCCCGCCGCGACGCCCTCGAACCGGTCACAGCCGCGCCGGGCGAACCGGGCGGCCAGGTCCTGCTGACCCACGTGCAGCACATTGACCACGAACACGCCGCTGGCGTTGAGCGCCGGCAGACAGCTGGCTTCATTGCCAACACTGATCAGCGCCAGCGGCGGGTCCAGCGACACCGAGGCGAAGCTGTTGGCGGTGAAGCCCACCGGCGTCTCGCCATCGAGGGTGGTGACGATGGTCACGCCGGTGGTGAAACAGCCGAACGCGTCGCGCAGGGCGCGGGCGTCGGCGGCGGCTTCTCCGGTCAGATCGATGGTGCGCGCTGAGCTCATCGGGATCGTTCTGGCGGGATCAGGGCTAGCGGGCAAGGGTTGTTGCGCGCTGACCGGGCCATACCCTCCCTCGTCATCCCGGGGCCTTGTGCCCAGGACCCCTCTGGACATGTTTCGAATGTGCGTCCTTCGACTCGCGCTCTTCGAGCGCTGCTCAGGATGACGAACACCTATGCCCGTCATCCTGAGCAGCAGCCGCAGGCTGCGTGTCGAAGGACGCACCTGCGGCTGAACGAGGGGTCCTCGCCACAAGGGCGAGGATGACGGGATTTGGGGGTTGGACCTAAGCGGCCTGCCGGCACAGCCCCGGCACTTCGGTCTCAACGCTAAACGTCACCGGCAACACCTGATTCTGGGCCTTCTACCGTCGGCCGCCAAGCCGCTCCGCCGCGTCCTTCTGGTAGTCGGAAGTCGCCGGAAGCGCCTTGAGGGCGTCGGGCACACAGACGGCATCCTTGATCCGCTGACCATGGCTGCCGTTATCGAAGCTGAACCACTCTGGCGAAGCATAAATGCTGTCCGACTTGCCGGCCCCAAGGAGGTCATAGCTCGCCGCCGCGACGATGGCCCCGCGGTTGGCCGAGCAGTCAACGTCAAATAGAGTCTTCTTGAAATAAGCGCCGGCACCATCGCCCCTGGAGGCCAAGCTATGAACCGTCGCTACCCAGACTCGGGCTATCGCGCCCGTCCGCGTGATTGTCGTCTCCTCAAGGTAATCCGCCCTATCAGACGAGAGAGCAAGCCGCCGGAAGAGCGACGCCTTGGGTAGGAATTGAAGCGCGAATAGGACCTTGGCGTCAGCCTCGATGTCGGCGACCACCGGCTTCTTCTCCGCTGCCCCGTCGGTGCAAACCAACTGCCGCAGAGCATCACCACCCCCGCCTGCATCGATGAAGCTCCACTGCGGGTTGGGCTTGGAGCGGCCGATCACCTTGCCGGTGATGTCAAGCTCGGTCACCGACCTAGTCCGGGACTTTCCACGGGCGCAGTCGATCTCGCTCCCAAGCTCAACGCGGTGCGGAGCACCAGTAGCGCCAGATATCGGCGCCGCGATAATGACGACGTCCACCTCAGCGATATCATCCTTCCGCGCGATCGAGGCCCGGTCGAAATAGAACGCCGAAGTGGAGTCCCAGCCCAGCGAGCGATAGTCAGGATTGTGATCCTGGGTCTCGGCCGAGCAGGCCACGAGGCCGCCCAGCAGGGCTGTACAAAAACCAGCATTGAACAAACGCATAGAACACCCCCGACTCCTGTCGAGCAGACTAGGTCGGCATCGCAATCACTGCTAGTCCGTCACCTTTCTCCGCCACAAGGTAGGCTCTTGCCTGCCATTCATGCTTACTCAGACGGCCACCGCTAGCCGCCCACACACCCCGCTCCAATGTCCTGGAGGCCAGCGCGACGGTGGCGGGCCGGGCTACGAATGAGGACAACGGCAGATAGGGCGTCAGGCCGCCCGCTTCGACAGGCCCGGCATCTCCGTCTCGAGATTGAACGTCACCGGCAGCACCCGCTCGTGGGCCTTCTGCAGCTTGAGCGCCTTGGCCGCCCGCGCGCCGGCCACCTTGGCCAGGCCGAGCGGGGAGAATCCCGGCTGGACCTTCGGATCGGCGCCCAGCCTCCGGCGCAGCACGCCGTTGGCGTAGATCACATTGGCCCGCAGAAGGGCCGGCGGGGTCATGAATTCCATCGACAGGGAGACATTGAGCATCGGCCCGTTCTCGATCCGGTGCGGGGCGTTCTGTGGCCAGGTCAGCATGCGGCCGGGCGTCAGCTGGACCTTCGCCGCGCCGGCGTCCCAGGCCGGGTCGAAAGCGAACTGCTCGGCGGTCTCGCGCAGGACGATGGCCTCAAGGGCCTCGGCGCCGACGTAGGGGTCCTCCACCGGATAGGCCCAGACCGTCTTGACCCCGCGGATCTGCCACAGGGACACCATCGGCACGTCCAGATGGTAGAACACCTGGGCGTTCGGCGAACTGATCAGGACGCCCAGGTCGCGCTTCATCGTGCGCAGGCCCGGGACATGCGCCTCCTTCTCGGCGAACACCTCGCCGGCCAGGGCGTCGTAGTCGGGAAGGTGGTCGTTGACCGCCCGCAGGTTCAGCCAGATGCGGCCCTCGCGAGCCATCTCCAGCAGGGTCTTGCCCGGCAGGGCGCCGGCGGTTCCGCGTCGCCAGGTGCGCCACTCGCGCGGGTCCTGACCCATGGTGAAGACGCCCAGCCTGTCGCGCGGATAGCGGTCGAGCAGGTCGGCCAGCCCGTCGTCGTCGAACATCGGCCGGCGATGCAGGTCGTGATCGAAGGTCAGCACCTCGCGGCCGAAATCCTGAGCCTTGTCCGCTGTCCAGTCGCTGATGATGGTCATGCGCTGCGTCCGTAGAAGTTGATCTTGAAGGGGCCGAACCAGAGCGTCTTGCCCAGGCCCCGCACCGCCCGGTCGAGGGCCCGGGCGCGGTCTGGCGAGCGGACCAGCCATTTGGCGGCGGCGATCAGGCCGAAGACGACGGCCTGGCCGAGGCCGATGACCATCCAGCGGCCCACGCCGGCCCAGTCGCGGGGCGTGGAGGCATAGCAGTGCTCGCTCGGCCCCTGGCCGTAGGCGAAGGCGCGGGCGAGCGTGTAGCGCAGGGTCAGGCGGTCGGGGATCGGATCTTCCCAGACCCAGGCGTCGGGAGCCCAGACGAACCTCGCCCCGGCCGCCTGCATGGTTCCGAACAGCAGGTCGTCCTCGCCGCCCATCTGGTTGCGGGCGACATTGAACGGCTGGTCCGGATCCGGCAGGGCCGCCCGCCGCAGCAGGCTGTCGCCACAGCCGAAATAGCCCGGCATCGGCCCGGCCAGGGCCGGTCCCTCGCGGGAGAAGAAGCGCTCAAGATAGGCGCGGTGCCTCGTCACTGTATCCGGCGCCCGGGCCATGACGGGGCCGAAGACCACGTCGCCATTGTGGCGGCGCATCGCCTCCAGCAGAGCGGCCAGCCAGCCGGCGGGCGCTTCCTGGTCGTCGTCGAGGAAGGCGATCAGCTCGCCCCTGGCGGCTTTCAGGGCCCCGTTGCGCACGTTGGCGACGCCGGCCTCGGGCACATGGACATAACGAACCGGAAACGGCGCGGCCTTCGCCGCCGACTCCACCGCCAGCCGGGCGCTGGGCTGCTGGTCATTGTCGGCGACGATCAGTTCGAGGCTGGCCGGATCGACGCCGGTCTGGGCCAGGGCCGAGCGCAGGGCGACGGCCAGGCCGCCCGGCCGGCGCTGGGTCGGGATGACGATGCTGATCGTCGGTCCCATGGCGGCCTATTCGCCTTCCATGACCATGCGGCGGCGCGGCTGGGCGGCGACGGCCTCGACGAAGCCCCGCACCCGGCCCGCGGTCGAGAGTTCGGTGACGGCGATGGCGTCCAGTCGGCGCCGCAGGCTGGCGACCATGCCCTCCCCCCGGGCGCCGGCCATGGTCCAGACGCGCTCGCGCCCCCCCGCCAGAACGCCGGCGGGGGTCGACGCGGCCGCCGTCCCCTCCCCGACCGTCCGGGTCGGGGCGGCGTAGTGGCGCTTGTAGTGATCGTGGCTGGGGCCCAGGTCGTAGATGGTCATGCCAAGGCCAGGCATGGCCGCGATGGCCCGCGTGAGGAAGATCTGGCCCGGCGAATACTCGCCCAGGTCCGGATTGGTGGACGCCACCCAGGGGTGATACCAGCCGTTCTGCATGACGCCGAAGTGGCCGGCGGCGATGGACTCGCCGGCCCACAGGTTCAGGGTCACGCCACGCAGGGCCCCACGGCCGGCGGCGAGGGTGGCCAGCAGCTCGCGGGTCCAGTCCGGCCGCAGGAAGTCGGCGACGCCGGTCCGGTTCAGCTGGTCGCGCTTCCAGTCCATGATCTGGTCGTAGACGGCCGGGTCGTCGCTGGCCTCCATACGCACGGGCCCGACCTCCCGCTCCAGCTTGCTGTCCAGTCGCCGCCAGTTCTTGAACCGCTTGGGCGAGGCGCCGCGCAGGTTTTCCATATAGGCTTCCGGCGTCTCGTTCAGCACGATGGCGTAACCCGAGGCCTCGCCCTGAACGACACCGGCGAACACGCCGTGCGGATCGACCAGGCCGGTGAAGCGGTAGGCGCTCAGACCTGCCAGCGACAGGACCTCCGCCTGGGTCAGGCCCGCGTCGGCGCCGGCGATCAGACCGTGGTAGTCGGCCAGAGGCGCGCCCAACGGACGGCCCATGCCGCCCGGCCGGCGATGGTGCGGCAGGAAGCCGATGATCCGTTCGCCCCTGCGATAGACGGTCACCCGGGCGTCATCGCGCACCGCGCCGACCGCCCTGGCGAAGGCCGGTCCCATCAGCGGATTGCCGAAGGCCGGCTCGGCCACGGTCAGGGCGTCCCAGGCGGCGATCTCGCTCGACGTGAGGTCGGAAGGATGGACGGTCCTGGCGTTCAGCATGGTCAGCGGCTCAATTTGGGGACGACATGTGTCCCGGTAAGGGAATTTCTCCCCTGAGCCAGCAATAACCGGGCCGGATTAACCGCTGAATACCCTCGCCAGAATTCGTTCGAGCCAGCGGGCGTCGGTCTCGTCGAAGGCCGCTGGCTGGTCAGAATCCACGTCGAACACGGCGATCAGGACGCCGTCCGGTCCAAACACCGGGACCACCACCTCGCTTCGCGAGCGGCTGTCGCAGGCGATATGGCCGGGAAACGCATGCACATCCTGCACAAGCTGGGTCTTGCCGGTGGCCGCCGCCGCACCGCAGACGCCGCGGCCGAAGGCGATGCGCAGGCAGCCGAGCGTCCCCTGGTAGGGCCCGACCACCAGTTCATCCGGCTTGTCCGGATCGACGACGTAAAAGCCGGTCCAGAAGTAGTGGTCGAAACTGGCCGCCAGCATCGAGGCCACGGTGGCCATGCGCGCGGTCAGGTTCGGCTCGCCGTCCAGCACCGAGGCGATCTCCGCCGCCACCTCGGCGTAGCGGACCTCGCGGTCGGCGGACAGGGTCAGGTCGTTGAAGGCTTCGGCCATGGCCGGCCCGATATAGGCGATCGCATCGACCGATCCCAGACCCCGTGAGGGATCACCACAGGCCCAGGGCCCAATAGGCGGCCGCCCCGCCGGCGGCGGCCAGCAGCGTCCCGGCCGCGAACAGGGCGCCCAGGCGCGGGCCGCCGACGACCGCCGCGATGACCGCCTTGGACCCGCTATCAGCGCCCGCCGCCAGCAGGATGGCCCAGGCCCCCAGGCGCGGATCGAGGCCCTGGGTCGTCATCCGGGCGGTGGTCAGGGCCACGGCGTCCACGTCTGCCAGCCCAGCCAGGGCCGAGAACGGCAGGAGCCCCGCGGCGCCCCAGGTTCCGGCGAGGACCCTGGCGGCGGCCATGACCAACCCCAGGGCCAGGGCGAACTTGAACACCACGTCGAGGTCGAACGGGCTCTTCATCGGTGATCCGGCTTCGCCCTTGCCATTCCGCGCCGCCCGCCAGATCGCGGCAAGGGCCAGCGCCGCCGAGACGATGGCGAAGGCGGCGAGCGGCGGAAGCAGGCGCGGCAGCAGGACGGGCGAGAGGATGGCGGCGATCACGCATAGCCGCGCCGCCATCACCGCGCCGGCCGCCAGGGCCGCGCCCGCGTGGGCCAGGGTGTTTGGAGCGGCCTTTTCGCGGCGGGCCAGATGGAACGTCACCGCGGTCGAGGAGACCATGGCGCCGGCGACGCTGGCCAGCAGCAGGCCGCGCGAGGCGCCGAACACCCGGATCGCCACATAGCCGGCGAACGACACCCCGGCCATGGCGATCGTCAGCAGCCAAAGCTCATACGGATTGAACGCCCCATGGGGGCCGTATCCCTGGTTGGGCAACAGCGGGAGCGCGACCAGGCTCATCGCCAGCAGGATCAGCGCGCTGCGCAGCTCTGGCCAGGTGAGCCGCTCGAGCCAGCGGTGCAGGGCTTCCTTGAACGCCAGCAGGCCGACCGCGACCACCGCCACCGCCGCCACGACCCGTCCGTCCCCGACGATCGCCCAGGCGCCCAGAGCGAACACCAGCAGGGCGGCGACAACGGCGGTGACCGAGTAGTCCTTGCCTGCCATCTGCTCGCGATGTTTGAACAGGATGAAGGCCGTGGCGAAGGGCAGGGCGACGGAGGCGAAGGCCCAGCCGCCCAGGGTCTGACCGAGGACGCCCGCGACCCCGCCCAGAAGCCCGCTCAGGGCATAGGTGCGGACGCCCGCCGTTCGCCCGCCTTCGGGGACGTCGCGGGCGTGCCAGCCCCGCTCGACGCCGATCAGCAGGCCGACGGCCAGGGCCAGGCCGAGACGCTGGAATAGTTCCAGGGGCATGAACGCTCCGATCATCGCGACCCGCGGCCGGGACCTGCGCTACGCTGAACGCGCGCCAGGATCACACGGCCGGAGTCGGTCGATGACGATAGAGGGTCAAGCCCTCCGGGTCAGCCCATCCGCTCGACAATGATCGCCGGGGCCATGCCGCCGGCGGCGCACATGGTGACCAGGCCGTAGCGCTTGCCGGTCCGCTCCAGCTCATCGACGATCGTGCCGATGAGGATCGAGCCGGTAGCGCCGATCGGGTGACCCAGCGCCATGGCGCCGCCGTTGACGTTGACCTTGGAGCGGTCGAGCTTCAGGTCGCGGATGAATTTCTCGGCGACCACCGAGAAGGCCTCGTTGATCTCCCACAGGTCGATGTCGTCGACGGTCAGGCCGGCCTTGGCCAGGACCTTGCGGGCGGCGGGCACCGGGGCGTTGAGCATCAGGGTGGGGCTGTCGCCCATGTTGGCCATGGCCACCACGCGGGCGCGCGGGGTCAGGCCGTTAGCCTTGGCGTAGGCCGGCGAGGTCAGCAGCAGGGCGCCCGAGCCGTCGACCACGCCCGAGCTGTTGCCGGCGTGGTGGAAGAACTTGATATCGACGTCCGGATGGACCGCGTTGATCAGCTTGCGGAAGGTCGTGCCATTGGCGTCGAGCGGCACGTCGGCGATCGCCTCGAAGGACGGCTTGAGGGCCGCGAGGCCTTCGGCGGTCGTCTGCGGACGGGGGAACTCCTCGTGGTCGAGGGCCAGGGTTCCGTCTTCCTTGTAGACAGGCACCAGGCTCTTGGCGAAGCGGCCCTCGGCGATGGCCACGGCGGCGCGCTGCTGGCTGACCAGGGCCAGGGCGTCGAGGGCCTCGCGGCTGATGCCTTCCATGGTGGCGATGGTGTCGGCGCAGATGCCCTGGTGCGACTGGGGATGCCTGGCGCGCAGGCGCAGGTTGCCGCCATCCATGGTCGGCGGGCCGTCTTCCGGGCTGCGGCGGTTGGGCATGGACATCATTTCGCAGCCGCCGGCCACGACCATGTCGGACATGCCGGCCATGATGGTCGAGGCGGCGAAGTTCACCGTGGTGATGCCCGAGCCGCAGAAGCGGTCCAGGGTCACGCCGCTGCTGCGGACGTCATAGCCGGCGTCCAGAGCCGACATGCGGCCCAGATCCCCGGCCGCCGGGCCGCGCTGGCTGCTGCAGCCCCAGATCACGTCGTCGACCTCGGCGGTGTTGATCCCGTTCCGCTCGGCCAGGGCCTTAAGCACGGTCGCGCCCAGCTGCTGCGGGTGCATCTCGGACAGGGCGCCCTTGCCGTACTTGCCGATGCCGCGGGGGGTGCGGACGGCGTCGATGATCCAGGCTTCGCTCATGGTCTAGGTTCCTTCGGAGGGTCGGGTTCTGATCTGAATGGGGTCGGGACTAGCGGGGGGACATGCGGATGGCGCCGTCCAGACGGACGTCCTCGCCGTTGAAGTAGCCGCAGGTGATCATGGTGTGGGCGACGTGAGCATACTCCTCCGGCACGCCGAGGCGACGGGGGAACGGCACCTGGGCGGCGAGACCCGCCTTCACATGTTCCGGCGCGCGGCCCAGCAGCGGAGTGTCGAAGATGCCGGGCAGGATGGTGTTGACCCGGATGCCCTCGCTGGAGAGGTCGCGGGCGATGGTCAGGGTCATGCCGACGATGCCGGCCTTGGAGGCGGTGTAGGCCACCTGGCCGATCTGGCCGTCCTCGGCCGCGACCGAGGCGGTGTTGACGATGGCCCCGCGGTCGCCGTCTTCCAGCGGCTCCAGGGTCAGCATGCCCGCCGCGCTCTTGGTGATGCAGCGGAAGGTGCCGATCAGGTTGATCTGGATGATCCGCTCGAAGTTATCCAGCGGGTATTCCTTGATCTCGCCGGTCTGCTTGTCGCGCGACACCGTCTTGGCGCCGCCGCCTACCCCGGCGCAGTTGACCAGGATGCGCTCCTGGCCGATCGCCGCGCGGGCCCTGGCGAAACCGGCGTCGACCTCCTCGCTGGAGGCCACGTTCACCTTGCAGAAGACCCCGCCCAGCTCTTTCGCCAGAGCCTCGCCGGCCTCCTCGTTGAGGTCGAAGATGGCGATCTTCACGCCGTCGGCGGCCAGGCGGCGGGCGGTGGCCGCGCCGAGGCCCGAGGCGCCTCCGGTGATCACCGCGGAAATGGATGAGTCGAGCTTCATGGTCGGTTCCTGACTTCGCGCTTCCCCCAGCAAAGCGATCTCTCGTTGGGGAAGGCAACAGGGACGTGGCGTCAGCCCGACGGCCTGCTAGATCAGGACGGCGAAACCGGAGTTGGAGAGCAATCGATGGCCCACTGG
Source organism: Caulobacterales bacterium (assembly GCA_016234625.1). Taxonomy (GTDB): domain Bacteria; phylum Pseudomonadota; class Alphaproteobacteria; order Caulobacterales; family Caulobacteraceae; genus Caulobacter. The sequence continues at coordinate 17,075 of JACRBD010000300.1, forward strand.
CTGGTGAAGTCGGAGCCGGACGTCTTTAGCTGGGACGACCTGGTCAGGGCCGGTCCGAAGGGCGAGCCCTGGACCGGGGTGCGCAACCACACCGCCAAGCTGAACCTCAAGGCGATGACCCTGGGCGATACGGTGTTCTTTTACCACTCCCAGGCCGGCAAGGAGATCGTCGGCATCTGCGAGGTGGTCCGGGAGGCCTACCTCGACCCCACCGACGCCAAGGGCCAGTTCTTCTGCGTCGACCTGAAGGCGGTGAAGCCCCTGCCCCGCCCGTTCACCCTGGCCATGGCCAAGGAGGACCCCGCGCTGGGGAAAATGAGCCTGATCACCTCGTTCCGGCTGTCGGTGCAGCCGGTGACGGATGAGGAGTGGGCTCACGTGTGTGGGGTGAGCGGGCTTTCGATGCGCCGGGGATAGCTACGCTTCGCGAAGCAGTCCCCCCGCTTCAGGCGTCGAACTTGGCCAGCCGCTGGCTGATGATCTGGTGGGCGTCGGCCATGATGCGGTCGATCAGTTCCTTGCAGGTGGGAATGTCGTGGATCAGGCCCGCGACCATGCCGCAGGACCAGGCGCCCACGTCCATGTCGCCCTCGATCATGATCTTCGGGTAGACGCCGGCGACCTCGGCGAAGATGTCCTCGAACTTGATGTTGGCCCCCAGCTCCTTCTCCTTCTGGAGCAGGCGTTCCACCCCGGCGTTGACCAGCACCCGTTCGGTGTTGCGCAGGGGGCGCATGACCAGGCGGGTGTCCAGCTCGCTGGCCGCGACGATGGCGTCCTTGACGTTCTGGTGGACCGGGGCCTCCTTCGTGGCGATGAAGCGGGTGCCCATGTTGATGCCGTCGGCGCCCAGGGCCAGGGCGGCGACCAGCTGGGCCCCGTTGCCCACGCCGCCGGAGGCCACGAACGGGATCTTCAGCTCTTCCGCCGCCCGGGGCAGCAGCACCCAGTTGCCGATATCGTCCTCGCCCGGGTGGCCGCCGCACTCGAAGCCGTCGACGCTGACCGCGTCACAGCCGATCGACTCGGCCTTCAGCGAGTGGCGGACCGAGGTGCACTTGTGGATCACCTTGATCCCGGCGTCCTTGAGCGCCGGCATCCATTTGGCCGGGTTGTTGCCGGCCGTCTCGACGGCCTTGACGCCGCTGTCGATGATCACCTTCACAAAGCCCGGATAGTCCGGCTGGTTGACCGAGGGCAGGAAGGTCAGGTTCACGCCGAACGGCTTGTCGGTCATCTCCCGGCAGCGCTCGATCTCGGCGGCCAGCTTCTCCGGCATGCCCTGGGTCAGGCCGGTGATGATCCCCAGCCCGCCGGCGTTCGACACCGCCGCCGCCATCTCGGCGAACCCGACGAAGTGCATGCCGCCCTGGATAATCGGGTGTTCGATGCCGAACATCTCGGTGATGCGGGTTTTCATGGGATGTCCTGTCCTTGAGGCGCGTTGCAGTTGGCAACGATCCTAGGGACGGCGGATTGCGATGGGTAGGGGGGACGTAGCGTCAGCCTGGCCGCCGGGGACATGTACCGCAGGTACGTGTCCCCCAAACCCGTAGCCGCTCGATTAGGGGACACGTACCTGCGGTACATGTCCCCGTCGCCTATCTCGCCAGTTCGA
>JACRBD010000029.1 GCA_016234625.1 Caulobacterales bacterium
CGGCGGTGCTCAAGGGCGGCTTCGCCGGCGCCCGGGCGGCCGGAGGGCCGGTTCTGCCCGGTGGGGCCTATCTGGTCGGCGAGCGGGGGCCGGAGGTGTTCCGCCCCGCCAGCGCGGGTTCGGTCGAGCCGGCGGGCGGCGGCGGCATGACCATCAATGTCACGGTGCAGGGCGGCGGCGCGGATGGCCTGGTCCGCTCCGAAGCCCAGATCGCCCAGGCGCTGGCCCGCGCGGTGGGGCTGGGCGCCAAACGGCTCTAGACGGCCCCCGCGTTGACATGCGCCCGGTCCTCTCTAGCTTGCGGCGCTGGATTTCGGGGGATTTCCATGACTCAAACCGCGCCGCAACAGCAGCCGACCAATGGCCTGGCGATCGCCTCGCTGGTGCTGGGCATCGTCTCGATCCTGTTCGTCTGGATCCCGGTGGTGGGAATCCTTGGCACGCTGATGGCGATCATCGGCCTGGTGCTGGGCATTCTGGCGTTGCGTCAGCCGACCGGGCGCGGTCTGGCCATCGGCGGTCTGGTCTGCGCCGGCGTCTCCTTGCTGATCACGGCGATCTATGTGTTCGGCTTCATCGCCATTCTTGGCGCGGCCGCCGCGAGCGCCCGCTAGATCAGGCGACGGACGGGGCGGCGGGCGGCGGGCCGTAGCGGTTGTCGCCGGCGTAGCCGGTCGTGACGCCCTGCCAGATCAGGAATCCGAACGCGACGAGCCAGCTCACCAGTACGATGATCAGCATGCCGCCGAGGCTGCTCAGGACCGCAACGGCCGCCGCCTCGTCGTTCATGTCAGCCAGACCGGCGAAGATGGCCACGCCCCCGAAGGCGAAGAGGGCGGCCACGGGGATGATCCAGGCGAAGACAATGGGGATGATCGTCAGCCAGCCGGTCTTGCCCATGTCATGCAGGCGTTTGGCGCTGACGCAGACCCAGCAATAGATGGTCCCCAGGCTGAGCAGCCACCCGAACAGCGGAATCCAGCCAAGAACGACGTTCACGCCGAGCAGCACCAGCCAGCCGATCCAGAACGCCGAACGGCCGATGCGGCCTTCAGCCGAAAAGAACAGCGTCTTCCAGTCCATGTGAGTCGCTCCCAGCTCCTGAGCCCACGGTAGACCCGTGTTCGGCGAAGCAACAGGGGCGTCCGCATGAGGAATTTGTCATGTCCTTTCATGAAGTTCGCCTGCCGGCGCGGCTGGCGTTTGGATCGACCGGCGGGGTCGAGCGGCGCACCGAGGTAGTTACGCTCGCCTCCGGGTTCGAGCGACGATCGACGCCCTGGGCGCATGGCCGCCGCCGGTATCTGATCGGGGCCGGCGTGCGGTCGCTGGATGACGCCGCGGCCCTGGTCGCCTTCTTCGAAGGGCGGCGCGGGCGGCTACACGGCTTCCGCTTTCGTGATTTCACGGACTTCAAATCGTGCGCCCCGTCGGGGGTTGTGGGTCCTGTCGACCAGCCGTTGGGCGTCGGGGACGGGGAGGCCGTCGCCTTCACCCTGGTCAAGATCTACGCGGATCTGGCCCGCCCGATCGCCAAGCCGGTGGCCGGAACCGTGCGGGTGGCGGTGGACGGCGCGGAGACCTCCGCCTTCACGGTTGATGCGACGACGGGCGTGGTGACCTTCGACAGCCCGCCCGGCGTGGGCGCGGTGCTGACCGCCGGCTTCGCGTTCGACGTCCCGGTGCGCTTCGACGCTGACCGCATCGACGTGACCCTGGAGACCTTCGAGGCCGGTCGGATCGTCGCCGTCCCCCTGATCGAGCTGCGGATCTGAGCCATGAAAACCGTACCCCCGGCCCTGGCCGCCCGGATCGAGTCCGGCGCGGCGCGGCTGGCCCATGTCTGGCTGCTGACCCGCGCGGACGGGACGCGGCTGGGCTTCACCGACCATGACCGCGATCTCACCCACGACGGCGTGCTGTGCCGCGCCGCCAGTGGCTGGTCGGCGGGCGCCGCCGACGCGGGCCTGGGCTTTGCGCCCGGCAGCGCCTCGGCCAGCGGCGGGCTGGACAACGAGATCCTGACCGAAACCGACATCGCCGCCGGTCGGTACGACGGCTGCGCCATCGACTGCCGCCGCGTCGACTGGTCCGACCCGACGCTATTCGTCGGCCTGTGGCGTGGGACAATCACCAGGCTGAAGCGTGACGGCGCCGCCTTCGCCGCCGAGATCGACGGCCCGCTGGCCGCGCTGGACCGGGTGGCCGGTCGCACCTTCGGGCGGCTGTGCGACGCCAACCTGGGCGATCAACGGTGCGGCGTCGCGGAGGGCCACCCGGCGTTCGACGAGGGCTGCGACAAGCGCTCTTCCACCTGCTCAGAAAGGTTCGACAACCTTCTGAACTTCCGCGGATTTCCGATGATCCCTGGAGAGGATTTCCTGACCGTCTATCCGGCCAAGGGTGAGCGCCATGACGGGAAGTCGCGGCGTGGATAGGGGCATCTCTGCGTCCTTCGACACGCGCCCTTTGGGCGCTGCTCAGGATGACGAGCATAGTGGGCGTCATGGTGAGCAGGGCGCGACAGCGCCCGTGTCGAACCACGCAACGTCGGTAACCCGAGCCGATATCGTAGCGGCTGCGAAATCCTGGATCGGCACGCCCTATCGCCACCAGGCGTCCCGCAAGGGCTCTGGTTGCGACTGTCTGGGGCTGGTGCGTGGGGTCTGGCGCGAGCTGTACGGCCAGGAGCCGGAAGCGCTGCCGCCCTATCGCCCGGACTGGGCCGAGACCGGCGGCCGCGAGACCCTGCTCGAAGCCGCGCGGCGGCATCTGGTCGAGATTTCGCCAGACGCCGCCCGGCCCGGCGACGTGCTGCTGTTCCGCTTGAGCCCGGATGCCTGCCTGAAACACTGCGCCATCGTCTCCGACAGCCGGCCGGGCGATCCCGAGGCCCGGATTCTCCACGCCTACTGGGGCCGGGCGGTGGTGGAGAGCTGGCTGGGCCCCTGGTGGCGCCGGCGGCTGGCGCATGCCTTTTCCTTTCCCGGAGTGAGCGACTGACATGGCCCAGGTCATTCTCGGCGGCGTTGGCCGCGCGCTGGGCGGGGCTCTCGGGGCGGCCCTCGGCGGCTTCCTCGGCGGGGCCATCGAGCGGGCGGTGATCGGCGGCCTGCAGCCCGCCCGCCAGATCGGTCCGCGCCTGCGTGAGTTGCAGTTGATGGGGGCGGCGGAGGGCGCGCCGATGGCCGCGGTGTTCGGCCGCGCCCGGGTCGCCGGCCAGGTGATCTGGGCCGCCCGCTTCAAGGAAAAGCGCGTCGAGCGCCAGGCCGGCGGCGGCAAGGGCGGGCCGAAGACCGTGGAGTACCGCTACAGCCTGTCCTTCGCCGTGGCCCTTTGCGAGGGCCCGATCGACGGCATCGGTCGGGTCTGGGCCGACGGCAAGCCGATGGATCTGTCCGGCGCGGCGATGCGGCTCTATCGGGGCGGCGAGGACCAGACGCCCGATCCGCTGATCGAGGCGGTGGAGGGTTCGGCCCCGGCCTGGCGTGGCTGCGCCTATGTGGTGTTCGAGGACCTGCCGCTGGAGCCCTACGGCAATCGCCCGCCGCAGCTGTCGTTCGAGGTGTTCCGGCGACCGCCGTCCGATGCCGGGCTGGAGGCGCGGCTGACCAGCGTCTGCCTGATCCCGGGAGCCGGGGAGTTCGTCTACGCCACCGAGGTGATCCATCGCCGGGACGGGTTGACCAGGCTGACCGCCGAGAACGTCAACAACGGCGAGGGTCGGCCCGACCTGCTGGTCTCGCTGGACCAGCTGCAGGCGCAGCTGCCGAACCTGCAAGAGGTGACCCTGGTGGTCGCCTGGTTCGGGACCAGCACCGACGCCGGAGCCTGCCAGTTTCGGCCCGGCGTGGAGCAGGCCGACAAGGCGACCCTGCCCTGGACCTGGAGAGCCGGCGGCGTCGGCCGGGGCGCGGCGCATCTCATTTCCCATCACGAGGGCGGCCCGGCCTATGGCGGCACGCCCGCCGACCGGGCGGTGCTGCAGGCCATCGCCGAACTGAAAGCGCGCGGGCTGAAGGTGACGCTGTATCCGTTCATCCTGATGGACTGCGCCGGCTATCCATGGCGTGGCAGGATAAGCGGAGAAGCTACTGATATAGTTGATCTGTTCGGCGGCGCCTCACCCGCCGATTTCACCGCCGACGGCCAGACGGTCGGCTATGCCGGCCCCGCCGACTGGGGCCTGCGTCGCATGATCCTGCACCATGCGAAACTGGCCCAGATGGCCGGCGGGGTGGATGGCTTCCTGATCGGTTCGGAGTTGCGCGGGATCACCGCCATCCGCGACGGTGACAGCTTTCCGGCGGTGGAGGCCCTGCGCGACCTGGCCGCCGACTGCCGCGCGGTGCTGGGGAGTGAGACCGCGATCGGCTACGCCGCCGACTGGAGCGAGTATTTCGGCCATCAGCCGGCCGACGGCTCCGGCGACATCTTCTTTCACCTCGACCCCCTGTGGGCCAACGCCAACATCGATTTCATCGGCGTCGACTTCTATCCGCCCCTTGCCGACTGGCGGGACGGCGAGGCGCGGGACGCCTTTGATATCGCCTCGGGCGAGGACTTCGACTGGTTCTACGCTTCGCCGGAAGACCGCGCCGCCCGCGTGCGCACCGCGATCACCGATGGCGCCCATGGCGAGCCGTGGGTGTTCCGGCCCAAAGACCTGATCGGCTGGTGGTCGAATGCGCACCACGACCGCCCCGGGGGAGTCCGCTCCGTGACGCCGACGGACTGGATTCCGTGCTCCAAACCGATCCGGCTGATCGAGTTCGGCTGTCCGGCCGTGGACAAGGGCGCCAACGCCCCCAACCTGTTCATCGATCCCAAGAGCAGCGAGAGCGCCCTGCCGCCCTTCTCCAGCGGCGCTCGGGACGACCTGGGTCAGCGGCGGACGCTGGAAGCCGTGCTCGGCCATTTTGCCGACAGCTCGAACAATCCGGTCTCACCGATCTATGGCGGGCCGATGGTCGCCGGGATGAGCGCCTGGTGCTGGGACGCCCGGCCGTTTCCCGACTTCCCCGCCCGAAACAGCATCTGGGCCGACGGGTCCAACTGGGCGCTGGGCCACTGGCTGAACGGCCGGGCCGGCGCCGCGCCGCTGGCCGATCTGGTGCGGGCGCTGGCCGACCGGGCCGGGGTGACGCTGGACCCGGGCGACATCAACGGCGTGGTCAGCGGCTATGTGGTCGAGGCGCCCATGCGCCTGCGTGACGCGCTGGAGCCCCTGGCCCTGGCCTTCGGCTTCGATGCGGCGGAGCGGAACGGGACCGCCACCCTGATCGCCGGCGACGGCCCGGCTGTCGCGACCCTGGACGACGACGACCTGGCCCTGCCGGATGACCGCGGACCCCGCGCCGACACCCGAGCGCTGGAGACGCCGCCGGATGAGCTGCGCCTGCGGTTTATCGACGAGACGGCCGACTATCGCCTCGGCGGCCTGACCGTGCGACGCGACCCGGCCGACGGCGGCGGGGTGGAGCTCATCGACCTGCCCATCGTCGGCCCCATCGCCATGGCCGAACAGGTCGGACGCCGGGCGCTGGCGCGGGGACTGGCGGTCCGCGCGGTGCGGACGGCGCACCTGTCGCCCCTCGCCGCCCTGACCTTCGAACCCGGCGACCGGCTGGCCTTCGCCGGGGAGGACGCGGTCTGGCGGCTGGCCAGTCTGGACCGCGACGTGCACCCCCGCGCCGGCCTGCAAGTGGCCGAGGCCGAGCCGGACGCGGACCTTGGCTTGCCCGACTGGACCCCGCCCGCGACCACCGAGCCCGCCGGACCGCCGCGGCTCGATCTGCTCGCCCTGCCGCCGCGGCCGGGGGCCGAGGACGACGCCCGACCGCTGGTGGCCGCCGGATTGGAGCCCTGGCGCGATCTCGACGTCCATGCGGGCGTTGATGCGGGGAGCCTGACCGTCCGCGCGGCGATCACCCAGCCGGCGGGGGTCGGCGAGACCCTGACGGGCCTGCCCGCCGGGCCGTTCTACCGATTTGACCACGTCACGCGGCTGACGCTCCGCCTGGAAGGCGCGACGCCGGAAAGCCGGCCGGCGGCCGCCGTGCTGGCCGGGGCCAACGCCCTGGCCATCCGGGGCGCCGACGGGGACTGGGAGATCGTCCAGTTCCTCACCGCCGAGATCGCCGGCGAGGATGTCTTGACGCTGTCGGGCCTGCTGCGCGGGCAGGGCGGCAGTGACCCGGCCATGGCAGGCCTGACCGGGGCCGGCGCGCCTGTGGTGCTGCTTGGCGAAGGCCTGGCGCGGGGGCAGGTGGCCCTCTCCGAGCGCGACCTGCCGCTGATCTGGCGCGCGGCGCCCGCCGGCAACCCGGCCGGGGGCAACGCGATGACGCAGGCGGATTTCACCTGGCGGGCCCTGGCCCTGCGACCCTGGAGCCCGGCGCACCTGACGCTGGAAGCGGCGGAGGGCGGCGACCTGCTGTTCCACTGGATCCGCCGCGCCCGGCTGGGCGGCGACGGCTGGGAGACAGAGCCGCCGCTATCCGAGGAGCGGGAGGTCTACCGCATCGAGATCCTCGACGGCGAGACCGTCGTCCGCACCGCCGAAATCGACGCCCCGACCTTCAACTGGACCGCCGCCATGCAGGCCGCTGACTTTCCGTCGGGCGTTTCCGATCCGGTGGCGGTCCGCGTGGCCCAGGGATCTGCCACATTCGGCTGGGGCTCCACGACGCAGCGGAGCCTGTGGCGCTGACGGGCGAGACGCTCTATCTGGTCTCTCGACGGATTCCACCGGCGAGGGGCCCTTGGCGCGCGACCCATATCTTGAACTCGGGGTTCCACGGACGGCCTCGTCGGATGACATCCGCAAGGCCTTCCGCAAGCTGGCCAAACAGTTCCATCCCGACGCCAACCAGAACGATCCGAAGGCAGAGGAGAAATTCAAACGCGTCTCCTCTGCGTTCGACATTCTTGGCGACGACGACAAGCGCAAGAAATTCGACCGCGGCGAGATCGACGCCGACGGCCGCGAGCAACATCCCGGCTTCGGCGGCGGTCCCTTCGGCCCCGGCGGCGCGTCCGGCGGCCGTTATCGTCCCGGACCCGGCAGCCCCGGGTTCGAGGGGATGGATATCAATGACATCCTCGGGGATGTTTTCGGCCAGCGCGGCGGACCCGGCGCCCGCGGCGGCGGCTTCGGCTTTGGCGGCAACGGGCGGGGACAGGACCTGCGGGCCCACCTGGACATCGACCTGGAGGAGGCCATCCGGGGCGGCAAGAAGCGCCTGGCCTTCTCCGACGGCCGCACGCTCGAGGTGATCATCCCCAAAGGCGCCCAGGACGGCCAGACCCTGCGGCTCAAGGGCCAGGGCGCCGGAGGCCGGGCCGGTCCCGGCGACGCCCTGATTGAGATCGGCATCAAGCCGCACCCGCTCTACCGCCGCGACGGCGACGTCCTGCACATGGATCTGCCGGTTTCGGCGCCCGACGCGATCCTGGGCGGCAAGGTCGACGCGCCGACCCCGGACGGCCCGGTGACGCTGACCGTGCCCAAGGGCTCCAACAGCGGCTCCCAGCTACGACTCAAGGGCCGCGGCTTCGTCAACGCCAAGGGGACCCGCGGCGACCTGCTGGCCCGACTGATCGTCACCCTGCCGGACGCGCCCGATCCGGTGCTGGAAAAGTTCGCCGAAACCTGGCGCAAGGAGCGCCCCTACTCGCCAAAAAGGCGTTAGGCGTGACATACAGCCTCCGGGATTGGATAACGTGTCCATTCAGCCCGCGTTCAGCGGGCGTCCCGTAGAACCCGGGTCATGAAACGCCTGACCATCCTCTTCGCGGCACTCCTGCTGACCACCGGCCTCCCAGCCGTGGCGCAGGCGCAAGGCTGTCCGAAGGGCGACAGCATCGTCGCCCGGGCATGCCGCGCCAATCAGGCGCAGGGCGGCGGCCAGGAGCGCCCGCGCGGCAATTCCCTCGGCGACAGCTGGGCTCCCCGCGAGGACGAAGCCCGCGAGGGCGTCCGGGGCGGCCGCCTCGTGCCGCTGGAAAGCGTGATCCGCAACATCGCCCGTTCGACCCCCGGACGGCTGCTCGACGCCGGTCTCGAAGACCAGGGCGGACGGCCGATCTATCGTGTGCGCTGGCAGGCGACGAACGGACAGCGTATCGACTTCATCGTCGACGCCCGCACCGGCGCGATCATCGGCAGAAACTGAGGCTCCCATGCGCATCCTGCTGGTCGAGGACGATCCGGACCTGTCGCGGCAGCTGAAACTGGCGCTCGGCGACGCGGGCTATGCCGTCGATCACGCCGCCGACGGCGAGGAGGCCCACTATCTGGGCGAGGGGGAGCCGTATGACGCGGTGATCCTCGACCTGGGTCTGCCCAAGATCGACGGGGTTTCGGTGCTGGAGCGATGGCGGCGAGACAACATCGCCATGCCGGTGCTGATCCTCACCGCCCGCGACAACTGGAGCCAGAAGGTCGCCGGCTTCGACGCCGGGGCCGACGACTACCTGACCAAGCCGTTCCACACCGAGGAGCTGCTAGCCCGCCTGCGCGCGCTGCTGCGCCGCTCGGCCGGCGTCGCCACGCCCAACCTGGCCTGCGGCGGCCTGCGGCTCGACCCGCGCTCGGCCCGGGCCAGCGTCAACGGCGAGCCCCTGCGGCTGACCTCGCTGGAATACCGCCTGCTGCACTACATGATCATGCACCAGGGCCGGGTGATCAGCCGCACCGAATTGGTCGAGCACCTGTACGACCAGGACTTCGACCGCGATTCCAACACCATTGAGGTGTTCATCGGCCGGGTGCGCAAGAAGATCGGCCCCGACCGCATCGAGACGGTGCGCGGCCTCGGCTATCGCCTGACCCCGCTGCCGGGCGAGCCGACGGAGTGAAAATCCCCGGTCTGGGACGACGGTCTCTCGTCGGGCGGCTGGTTCTGCTGGCCGCCGGCTGGAGTCTGGCGGTCCTGATCGTCACCGGCCTGTCGTTGACGGCCTTCTTCCAGCAGGCGGCGCTCAGCCGGTTCGATCTGGGCCTGACCGACCTGATCGATGGCCTCAACGCCGGGGTCAGTGTCGAGGACGGCGAGGTCCGCGCCCCCGCCCTGACAGATACCCGCGCCCTGCGGGTCTATTCCGGTCGCTACTGGAAGATCGCCGAGCCCGGGCCGAACGGCGCCGTCCGCCTGATTGTCCAGTCGCGGTCCATGTTCGACCAGGACCTGAAGATCCCGCCCG
>JACRBD010000310.1 GCA_016234625.1 Caulobacterales bacterium
CTGATGCGCCTGCAGTTCTCGGTCGCCGTCGGCGGCACGCACGGCAAGACCACGACGACCTCCATGGTCGCGGCCCTGCTGGACGCCGGCGGTCTGGACCCGACCGTGGTCAACGGCGGCATCATCAACGCCTACGGCACCAACGCCAAGGTCGGCGAGGGCGACTGGATCGTCGTCGAGGCCGACGAAAGCGACGGCACCTTCCTGAAGCTGAAATCCACCGTGGCGGTGGTGACCAACATCGACGCCGAGCACCTTGACCACTGGGGCGACTTCGACGCGGTCAGGAAGGGCTTCCAGGACTGCATCGAAAACATCCCCTTCTACGGCTTCGCGGCCATCTGCGTGGACCACCCCGAGGTTCAGGCCCTCAGCGCCCGGGTCGAGAACCGTCGTCTGGTCACCTATGGAAACAACCCCCAGGCCGAGGTCCGCGCGACGCACATCGAAATGGGCCCGGAGGGCGCTAGGTTCGACGTGCAGATCAGTCCGCGCGATGGCGAGCCGATCCGCTATGACCGCCTGACCCTGCCGATGGCCGGGCTGCACAACGTGATGAACGCCTGCGCCGCCATCGCCGTGGCGCGGGAGCTGGGCGTCGACGCCGAGGCGATCCGGGCGGGGCTGAAGGCCTTTGGCGGGGTCAAGCGGCGCTTCACCACCACCGGTGTCGTGAACGGCGTGCGGATCATCGACGACTACGCCCACCACCCGGTGGAGATCAGCGCGGTGCTGACCGCCGCGCGGGCCGTGACCGGCGAGGGCAAGGTCATCGCCGTGGTCCAGCCGCACCGCTTCACCCGGCTGCGCGACCTGATGGCCGAGTTCAGCGCCTGCTTCAACGACGCCGACGTGGTCATCGTGGCCGACGTCTACACCGCCGGCGAAACGCCCATCGAAGGGGTCGACCGCGACGCCCTGATCGAGGGATTGCGCAGATACGGCCACCGCCGGGCGCTGCCGCTGGAGGGGCCGGGGGCCCTGGCCGCGCTGATCAGGGAAGAGGCGAAGGCCGGCGACATCGTCGTCCTCTGCGGCGCCGGCGACATTACCAGCTGGTCCTACGCCCTGCCCGGGCAGCTTGGGGCGCTAGCGTGACGGGCCGCGCCACTTCACCCTTCTCCCTTTGCGGGAGAAGGTGTCGGCGAAGCCGACGGATGAGGGGTCACACCGGCATCCGCCGCGCCTTTGGTCGCCAATCCGACAGCGTCTTCAACCCCTCATCCGACCCGCTTCGCGGGCCACCTTCTCCCGCAAGGGGAGAAGGAAGGTCGTGACCTGGCGCGACGCCCTCCCGCCCGTCCGCGGCAAGCTGCTGTTCGACGAGCCGCTGGCGCCGTTTACCTGGTTCCGGGTCGGCGGGCCGGCGGACGTGGTGTTCCTGCCGGAGGACGAGGCGGACCTCGCCGACTTCCTGAAGGCCCTCGACCCCGCCGTGCCGGTGATGGCGATCGGGGTCGGTTCCAACCTGCTGGTGCGGGACGGGGGCGTGGGCGGCGTGGTCATCCGGTTGGGCCGGGGCTTCAACACGGTCGAGGCGCTCGGCGACAGCCGCATCCGCGCCGGCTCGGCCGTGCCGGACGCCATTCTCGCCCGCAAGGCGGCCGAGGCGGGCATCGCCGGGCTGGAGTTCTATGCCGGCATCCCCGGCACGGTCGGCGGGGCGGTGATCATGAACGCCGGCTGCTACGGCGCCGAGACGGTCAACGTCCTCGAGTCCGCCCGCGTCATGGACCGCACCGGCGCCGTGCGTGACATGCCACTGGCCGAGCTCGGCTATACCTACCGCCACAGCGCCATCCAGGATGGCGACCTGATCGTGCTGTCCGCGACCTTCCAAGGCCTGCCCGACGATCCCGCCGCCATCAAGGCCCGCATGGCCGAGATCACCGCCCGTCGCGAGACCACCCAGCCGATCCGCGAGAAGACCGGCGGCTCGACCTTCAAGAACCCGCCGGGTCACTCGTCCTGGAAGCTGGTCGACGAGGCCGGCTGGCGCGGCAAGCTGTTCACCGCCACGGGCGGCGGCGCGATGTTCTCGCCCCTGCACAGCAACTTCATGATCAACCCCGGCGAGGCCACGGCGGCGGACCTGGAGGGCCTCGGCGAGGCCGTCCGCACTGCTGTCAAGGACCGGACCGGCATCCAGCTAGACTGGGAAATCAAACGGATCGGCAGGCCCCTGCCGACCAAGGAGTAGTCCATGCGTCGCATCGCCCTGTTCGCCGCCCTGGCCCTGCTGGCCAC
>JACRBD010000306.1 GCA_016234625.1 Caulobacterales bacterium
ATCGTCGAGCGCTGCTTTTCAAAGCTCAAGCACAGCCGCAGACTGGCAACACGATACGACAAGACCGCCAACAGCTTCCTCGGCTTCGTCCTCGTCGCATCCATCCGGCTGTGGGTCAGGCACTTTGTCCACAACACCTAGTCGATCACTCTTCCGTCGCTCCAAGCTACAATCTCACCCACCGTTGCTGGAAGGGAGATGAGAACTTCCAAGCGGGGAGGGCGACGGACACCTTCTACTGGGTTGTGATTGGATATTTCACCCCACCAGTAAGATGTGTAGTTGGCTTCTTTTTGTTCGGCGGAGCTGGCGTAGTCGAGCCAGTTCATGTCGAGGGTGCAGAACTTGTCGGAAAAGACTTCAAATATCGGGAACGCCTCAGCGGTCTGCGGAAGGATGTCATTTCCGAATCCGATGGCGTCTTGAAGGGTTAAGGCAGCGAACATGATTCGAAGCCTGGACGGACGATGAGACAAGAAGCGCGGATGGCAGCGAACCCATTCGCACAGGTATTCCCGATGCTCGGCATCGGTCATCTCTGATGGATCCCTTGTTTGAATCGGGTCTCGATAGACATCTCCAAACCGCGAATAGCCTGACGGCGTGAGCTCAGCGGTTTGTCCGGGGACGAGCAATCGGCCACGATCAGCATGGAAGAACCTGTGCAGCGAGTTGGCTCCTGACGATGATGATTTGGGTCATGTTAGACCCGCCAAGCTGGGACGCGCACTCCCTCGCGCCCCAAAACCACCCCTTCATCTCATGCCGAGACAATCGCCGGACGGTCCGGGTCACTCAAGGCCGCTTCGCGTCGCGGAGCGATGGCCCGAAGGGCCAGCCTTGACTGACCCGGACCGTCCGGCACGCTGGCCTGCATGAGATCAAGGGCGCGCTCTCTTCCCCCTGAGGGAAGAAGGGCCGGAAGGCGGGGAAGGGGACCGGATATCGTGTCCCTCGGCCTATGGATTTGGATCTCATCCCGTCAGCCGAATGCCCCCTACACCACAGACGGGCGATTGATGTCGTAGACGTTGGGGCGCGCCACATTGATCACGTCGAGCAGGGACATGAACCCATGCGCCGCGACATGCTGGAATTCCGCCTCGGAGATCGGCAGCAGGCGCAGCCACCCCACGGTGCGGGTCGGCAACACCAGGATCTGGCGCGATTCGTCCGTGAGGAACGCCGGCAGGAACAGGGCGTGCTCCATCGTCGAGGACAGGCCGTGGAAGGAGATCGCGCCGGGAATGACCGCGCCCGGGCCGATCGCGGGGGCGCTTTCGATGATGTTGAAGGCGCAGCTCGCCATTACCTCCGGGAAGCGGTCGATGGCGTTGTCGCAGGTGCCCATGAGTTCGACCCTGAGGTCGTCGACCATTGACGGAAGCGCGTGGTCGGACAGGGTCAGTGTCGCGTAGGCGGTGACGCCCGGCTCGGGCGAGCCGACGCAGGAGAGGATGTCGACACTATGCCGGCGATCCGGAGCCCACCAGGTGTGGACGTCTGGCTCGCCGCCGAAAATCGCCGCCGCGACGCGGCCGATTTCACGGTTGTCCGCCGTCACGGGCGCGCGTTCGGTCATGGGTTCACTCCGCTGATCCTCAAGCCCTAGGCCGATTCCCCACGACGGCCCTGCTAGAGCCCCACACCACCCACCGGGATGGTCTCGAACCGCTCGCCGAAGCCGGCGATGATCGGGCGGGCCTTGGCGATGGCGGCCTGGACCCGCGGCAGCTTCAGCGAGTCGGCGTGGTGCTGCCTGTCGGTCCAGACCTCGGAGATCCAGATGGCGTCGGCCTCTACCGGGTCCCTGGCCACCACATAGATCAGGCAGCCGGGCATCTGGCCGGTCCCCGCCAGCAGATGGCCGATCAGCTCGTCCCGCTTGCCGGGGGCGGCGACCATCTTGCCGAACAGGCCGTATTTCTCGGGGGCGGCAGCCATGGCGGCTCCAGGAATGAGGGTGGCGAGGGCGGCGGCTGTGGCGGCGCGGCGGGTGAGCATGGCAGGAGTATCGCCCCTTCACGGTCCTCAAGGAAGCTGACCGTCCACAACAATTCCCGTCATCCTGGGCCTTGTGCCCAGGACCCCTCTGAACGCGTTCCGAACGCGTCCAGCTGGAGAACCGCACCCGCGGCTGCGCGAGGGGGCCTCGGGACAAGCCCGAGGATGACGATCAAAATGAACCGCCGCATTCCCGCCGCCTTTGGCCGACCGCCGTTCCGCCAACATGAACGATCGGTAACCATCGCTCTCCAAACCGGTTCAGGAACGGCCGCGCAGTCTCGGCCCTGCGAAATCCTTCGCGGGGCTAACAGGAGACGACAATGTTCAAGACCATCATTTCAGTCGCCAGCGTCATCGCCACGGTTTCCATCGCGGCGTCCGCCATGGCCGGACCCTTCGGGCCGGCGCCGTTCAAGCCCGTCCAGCCGATTCCCCAGCCTGACGGCCTGGTCATCGGGTGTCCGGTTGATCCGGCCATCGCGAGCGTCACACTGACCAAGGGCGCTCGTCCCGGCCAGGTTCGCGTGTCGTACGTCATCGTCAACAATGGCGCCTCGGCTTGGCGTTCCGGCGCCGGCCAGCAGATCGCCACGCTCAACGTCGTCAACAGCGCGACCGGCGCCGCCCGGACGTTCCACCGGGGCCTTCCGACTGCCGCGGCGGCCGGCGCGTCGATGGCCGCGGTGACCACGCCGATGATGGCCGCGCCGTTCGATCACACGGAGTTCGGTGGGACGGTGGAGGTTTCGATCGTCTACGATCCCGACATCCCGATCGACGGCAACCGCTGCAACGATGACAGCAACCTCGACAACAACAACGTCCATCTGAGCGCCGAGACCGTGCTGGCCTTCCTCTCGGCGGCGGCGACCAGCCAGACCTATCGGCCATAGGAACCTGGCGTGCGTCGAAAGAAAGGGAGGGCTTCACGGCCCTCCCTTTTCCGTTGCCCAAACCTGACGTGGGCGTCACTAATCCCTGATCAACGATAACCTGCCCGGGGAGACGCCAGCGTGGCCGACCAATACGACTACATCATCATCGGCGCCGGCTCGGCCGGCTGCGTACTGGCCAATCGCCTGACCGAGGATGGCGACAAGACCGTCCTGCTGCTGGAGGCCGGCGGCAAAGACAACTCCATCCTGGTCAAGATGCCCGCCGGGGTCGGCAGCCTCATTAAAGACAAAGGTGTATATAACTGGGGCTTCTGGACCGAGGCCGAGCCGGCCCTCAATGACCGCAAGCTCTGGTGGCCACGCGGCAAGGGCTGGGGCGGATCGTCCTCGATCAACGGCATGGTCTACATCCGCGGCCACGCCCGGGACTATGACCAGTGGCGCCAGATGGGCCTGACCGGCTGGGGCTATTCGGAAGTGCTGCCTTACTTCAAGCGCTCCGAGGGCCTCGAGGGCGGCGGCGACGCCTGGCACGGCGGCGACGGCCCGCTGCACGTCTCCAAGGCGGCTTCGCCCAACCCGATCTACTCCAGCGTCATCGAGGCGGGGCGTCAGGCCGGCTACGCCGTGACCAAGGACTTCAACGGCTTCCAGCAGGAAGGCTTTGGCCCCTACCAGTTCACCATCAAGGACGGCGAACGCTGGAGCGCGGCCAAGGCCTATCTCTACCCGGCGCTGTCGCGGAAGAACCTGACCTGCGTGACTGGCGCCCTCACCAGCCGCATCCTGCTCGACAATGGCCGCGCCACGGGCGTCGAATACCTGGCCGACGGCCAGACGGTGACGGTGAACGCCAAGGCGGAAGTCCTGCTCTGCGCCGGGGCGGTGCAGTCGCCGCAGATTCTGCAGCTGTCGGGCATCGGCGATCCGGACGACCTGACGCCGCATGGCATCAAGGTGCTGCACGCCCTGCCGGGGGTCGGCAAGAATTTGCAGGACCACCTGGACGTCACCCTCAGCTGGCTGACCAAGGGGGTGCAGACCGCCTACAGCTACAACAAGGGCTTCAAGCAGCTGCTGACCGGCCTCAACTACATGCTGTTCAAGAAGGGCTTCGGGCGGCAGAACTTCCTCGAATCGGGCGCCTTCCTGCGCTCGCGGCCCGACCTCGACCGGCCCGACCTGCAGATCCACACCGTGCTGGCGATCATGCAGAACCACGGCAAGACCGTGATCGAGAAGGACGGCTTCACCCTGCACGTCTGCCAGCTGCGGCCCGAGAGCCGCGGCAAGGTCGGGCTGCGCTCGGCCGATCCCAATGATGATCCGACCATCTTCGCCAACTATCTGGCCACCGAGGAGGACCGCCGCGCCATCCGCGAGGGGGTCAGGATGGCCCGCCAGGTGGCCGCCCAGGCCGCCTTGGCGCCCTATATCGAGGAAGAGTTCGAGCCCGGCGCGGCGGTGCGGACCGACGCGGAGATCGACGCCTGGATCAAGGCCAAGTCCGAAACCATCTATCACCCCGTCGGCACCTGCCGCATGGGCGTGGCGGGCGACGCCCAGGCGGTGGTCGACGCGGAGCTGAAGGTCATCGGAATCAAGGGTTTGCGGGTGGTCGACGCCTCGGTCATGCCGACCCTGATCGGCGGCAACACCAACGCCCCGACGATGATGATCGCCGAAAAGATCAGCGACGTGATCCTGGGCAAGCCCGCCCTGCCGCCGCAGGACGCCCCGGTATTCGACGGCGAGAGTGTGAAGGCGGCCTGATTTTCCTCTCGCCCCTTCTCTCCTTGCGGGAGAAGGTGGCCCGCGCAGCGGGTCGGATGAGGGGTTGATGATCATCTCGGCCTCGAAGGCCGATCCGTTTATCCGACGGGGCCGTGAGACCCCTCATCCGTCAGGCTCCGCCTGACACCTTCTCCCGCGAGGGGAGAAGGAAAGGAGGTTCCAATGGAACACCGCCCCCTCGGCCGCTCGGGCCTCTCGATCGCGCCCCTCATGCTGGGCGGCAACGTGTTCGGCTGGACGGCGGACGAGACGACCTCGCACGCCATTCTCGACGCCTTCGTCGCCGGGGGGTTCAACGCCATCGACACGGCGGACGTCTATTCCGCCTGGGTTCCGGGCAACACCGGCGGCGATTCGGAGAAGGTCATCGGGACCTGGCTCAAGGCCCGCGGCCGGCGGGACGACGTGGTCATCGCCACCAAGGTCGGCATGTGGCCGGCTCAGCCGGGCCTGTCGGCGGCCAACATCGTCTCGGCCTGCGAGGGGTCGCTCAAGCGGCTCCAGACGGATTATATCGACCTCTATCAGTCGCATAAGGATGACGCCGAGACGCCCCAGGACGAGACCCTGGAGGCCTACGGCCGGCTGGTGAAGGCCGGCAAGGTGCGGGCCATCGGCGCCTCCAACTTCGAGACCTCGCGGCTCGACTCGGCCCTGGACATCAGCACGGCGAAGGGGCTTCCCCGCTACGACACCCTGCAGCCGGCCTACAACCTGATGGATCGGGGCATCGAAGGGCCGCTGCAACAGCTCTGCCTCGACCAGGACGTCAGCATTGTCAGCTACTACGGCCTGGCCAGCGGATTCCTGACCGGCAAGTACCGCTCGCTGGCGGACCTGGGCAAAAGCCCGCGCGGCGGCGGCATGAAGAAACATCTGGAAGGGGACAAGGGACCGAAAGTCCTGGCCGCCCTCGACTCGGCGGCGGCGGAGCTGTCCGCGACCCCGGCCCAGGTGGCGCTCGCCTGGGTCATGGCCCGACCGGCGGTCGCTGCCCCGATCGCCAGCGCGACCAGCCTCGAGCAGCTCAACGAGCTGATGGGCGCGGCGCACCTGTCGCTCGACCCGGCGCACATCGCCCGGCTGGACGCGGCCAGCGCCTGAATTCCTATGCGATCCTGCGCCCGTCCACCGCCGCGAGACGCAGCGAAGGCGCGACTTCATCACCGTCTGACCGGGCGATGCCGCCGATGGCGAGCGCCGTGGCCGGCTGGCCCATCAGCCGCGAGACCGGCGAGGTCGGCTGGTAGAGGCCGATGAAGCGGTCGATCTCGCCGGACGGCCCCGCCAGAGGCGCCAGCAGCACCTCCATGCTCACCGACGGCACGCCCTCGGCGAGGATGTCGGCATTGACCACCACCGGCTCGGGCCGGCCGCGGGCGAATTCGAGGGCCGATTTCAGCTGCCAGCGGTCCGACGGCCGCCAAAGCTCCAGCAGACAGCGCCCGCGCAGATCGGCGCGGTGCAGGTCGGCGACAAAGCCGCCGGCCAGCCGGAAGGGGAC
>JACRBD010000307.1 GCA_016234625.1 Caulobacterales bacterium
CGATCGCCGAGGATCTCGCCTTCGCCGAGAGCCGCATCCGCAAGGAGACCATCGCGGCCGAGGACATCCTGCACGACCTGGGGGCCTTCTCGATCATCAGCAGCGACAGCCAGGCCATGGGCCGGGTCGGCGAGGTGCTGATCCGCACCTGGCAGACGGCGGACAAGATGAAGCGCCAGCGCGGGTCCCTGCCCGGCGACGGGCCGGCCGACAACAACCGGGTCAAGCGCTACATCGCCAAATACACCATCAACCCGGCCATCGCTCAGGGCCTCAGCCGCCACATCGGCAGCGTCGAGGTCGGCAAACGGGCCGACCTGGTGCTGTGGGACCCGGCCTTCTTCGGGGTCAAGCCGGACCTGGTGCTGCTGGGCGGCTGCATCGCCGCCGCGCCCATGGGCGATCCCAACGCCTCGATCCCGACGCCGCAGCCGGTGCACTACCGGCCGATGTTCGCGGGGATGGGCAAGGCGGTCAGCCGCACCTCCGCGACCTTCGTCTCGAAGGCGGCGGCGGAGGGCGGCCTGCGGGAGCGGATCGGCGTCGACAAGGAGCTGCTGGCCGTCGAGAACACCCGCGGCGGCCTGTCCAAGGCCTCGATGATCCACAACAGCACCCTGCCGCACATCGAGGTCGATCCGGAAACCTACGAGGTCCGCGCCGACGGCGAACTGCTGACCTGCGAACCGGCCACGGTGTTGCCCATGGCCCAGCGGTATTTCTTGTTCTGATGGCGGGTCGCTGGGATGAGCGGGAAGAGGAGTGCAAATGCTGCGCGTAGTCGGCGTCGTGAAGGCCGGGAGCCAGCCCGGGCCCGTTCCCTTCGACCTGATCGTCCTGCCGCACGACCTGCGGCGCATCCGGCGCAAGTTGCTGACCTGCGTGCACGGCGACGAGGTGCTGGTGGACTTCGCCGAGACCACCTCGCTTGCCCATGGCGACTGCCTCGTCCTGGACGACGGCCGCCGGGTGGAGGTGATCGCCGCCGAGGAGGACTTGCTGGAAATCCGCGCCCGCGATCCACAACACCTGCTGACCCTGGCCTGGCATATCGGCAATCGACACCTGGCCGCCGAGATCGACGCCGACCACATCCTGATCCTCTACGATCACGTCATCGGCCACATGCTGGAGCACCTGGGCGCGACGGTGGCGCGGGTGTCGGTCCCGTTTCATCCAGAGGGCGGGGCCTATGGCGGGGCGCATAGCCATGACCACTGACAGAGCCCTTCCCCCTGGAGGGGGGAAGGGTTGGGATGGGGGTGGTGACAGTGCCGGTTGGCAAGCTGTCGGCGACTCTACAGCTCAAACCGCGCCAAGCCCGGCTGCCTCCACCCCCATCCCCGGCCCTTCCCCCCTCCAGGGGGAAGGGAGAAGCTTGCTCCGCCTCCTCACCTGGCTGTCACCGGCGTTTCCGGTGGGCATGTTCGGCTGGTCGCATGGGCTGGAGCAGGCCATCGCCGACGGCACGGTGAAGGACGGCGAGGCCCTGGTCGCCTGGATCAGCGGGCTGGTGGAGTTCGGCTCCGGCTGGACCGACGCGGTGTTGCTGGCCGAGGCCCACGCGGTGGCCGCCGATCCGGGCCGCCTGGGCGATGTGGCCGATCTCGCGGCCGCCCTGGCCCCATCGGCGGAACGGCTGGCTGAGACCATGGGTCAGGGAACCGCCTTCCTGAAGGCCGTCAGCGCCTGGCCCGAGGCCCGACCGGCGCTGGACGCGGCGCCCTGGCCAGTGGCGGTGGGCGCGAGCTGCGGCCGGGCGAATATTCCGCTCGGCGACGCCCTCGCCGCGACGCTGCACGCCTTTGCCTCCAACCTCGTCTCGGTGGCTCTGCGCGCCATTCCGCTGGGCCAGACCGAGGGCGTGCGGGTGATGGCGGCTGTCGAGCCGGTAATTCTCGCCACGTCGGCGCGCGCCGCGAGATCGGCGCTGGACGACCTCGGGTCCGCGGGCCTTATGTCCGACATCGCCGCCATGGGGCACGAGACCCTGCAGCCGAGGCTCTTCCTGTCATGATCATTGTCGCTCCGCTCGTGATCATCGTGCTGCTGGCCATCGCCGGTCTTCACCTGGCCTGGGGACTGGACCTGCGCTGGCCGGTGGCGGACGAAGCCGGGCTCGCGGCCACGGTGATTGGCATCAAGGGTGTGACCCGCATGCCTGAGCTGATCCCTTGTCTGGTGGTCGCCGCCGCCCTGCTGACCGTCGCCGCGCTCGCCTGGCAGCAGATGCGGACGCCAAGCCTTCTGGGCCAGTTGGCCCTGTTCGCCGCCGCGACCGTGTTCCTTTTGCGCGGCGTGGCGGTCTGGACGCCGTTCTGGCGCGCCCTGACCCCGCAGCAGCCCTTCGCCCGGCTCGATGTCGTGCTGTACGGCCTACTCTGCATCGCCCTCGGCGCGGGCCTTGTCTTCATCGCCCTCAGGGCCCGCGCATGACGTCGAAGAATGGCCCCCTGCGCGTCGGCATCGGCGGCCCGGTCGGCTCGGGCAAGACGACCCTGGCCGAGAAGCTGTGCAAGGCCATGCGCGACCGCTGGAGCGTCGCGGTGGTGACCAACGACATCTACACCCGGGACGACGCCCTGATCCTCGCCCGGCTGCAGGCCCTGCCCGAGGAGCGGATTCTGGGGGTCGAGACGGGTGGCTGTCCGCACACCGCCATCCGCGAGGACGCCTCGATCAATCTGGCGGCCATCGCGACCATGACCGCGCGCTTCCCCGACCTGGACGTGATCTTCATCGAGAGCGGCGGCGACAACCTGGCGGCCACCTTCTCGCCGGACCTGGCCGACCTGACCCTCTATGTTGTCAGCGTCTGCCAGGGGGAGAAGATCCCGCGCAAGGGCGGCCCGGCGATCACGAGATCGGACATGCTGATCATCAACAAGACCGACCTCGCGCCCTACGTCGGGGCCGATCTGGCGGTGATGGCGTCAGACGCGAAAGCCCAGCGCGGCGAGCGCCCCTTCGTGATGACCGACCTCTCACGGTTGAAGGGTCTGGACGAGGTGATCAACTTCATCGAGCGTCAGGGCGGCCTGGCGGTTCCCGCTTGATCAGAACACAGGCCGCCACTGTTCCGGAGCGTTCCATGAAACCATTCGCCGCCCTGGCCTTCGCCGTCGCCCTCGTCGCCGGGGGACCGGCCCTCGCCCTCTCGGCGGGCGACGCCGAAGCAACCCTCCGCGCCACCATCGCCGACCTCCAGTCCGGCAACCCGGACTTCAGCTCCATGACCCCGGC
>JACRBD010000309.1 GCA_016234625.1 Caulobacterales bacterium
GACAGGTCCAGCGCCCGGACCAGGGCGGCCTCGACCTCCGCGTCGGTCTCCGTGGGCAGGTCGGTGGCCGAGGCCAACTCGGCGGCGTTGGGCTTGACGATGTCGGCCGCGCCATAGCGGGCGAAGCTGCGGGCCTTGGAATCGACGATCAGCACCGCCCCGGAGGCTTTGGCGGCGGCCAGGCAAGCCTCGATCACCGCCGGGGTCACCGCGCCCTTGCCGTAGTCGGACAGCAGGATGCAACCCGCCTCGCCGGCGGCGTGGCGCACGGCCGTGACCAGCCGGGCCTCGGTCTCCTTGCCGGCCGGCCGCGCGTCCTCGGAATCGACACGAAGCAGCTGCTGGCCGGCGGCGACATAGCGGGTCTTGACCGTCGTCGGCCGGCCGCGTTCGGCGACCAGATGGCCTTCCATACCCGGCTCGGCGCCGACCAGCCCGAGGGCCTCGTTGGCGGCCGCGTCATCGCCGATCACGCCCGTCAGGGCCGCCAGTCCGCCGAGGGCCGCGACGTTGCGGGCCACGTTGCCGGCCCCGCCGAGCATGGTCGTCTCGCGGCCGCGCGCCAGCACCGCGACGGGCGCCTCGGGCGAGGTGCGGTTGACCTCGCCATAGACGAACCGGTCGATCATCACGTCGCCGACGCAGGCGACGCGCACGCCCACGACGGCGGTCAGCAGACTCTGGAGCGAAGCAAGATCCATGAGGCATGGATGTGAGCGTTGACGTGGGGGTGGTCAAGCCGGTGCGTCCTTCGTCCCGGACCGGCCGCGCCGCCGGCCGCTGAACGATGTTCAGTTCACGGCGTTGTTCCAGAGCCCGCCGCCGACGGCTGCGGAGAAGCTCGGCGGCCGTTCGGCGCCAGGGTCGGCGCCCCCCGCAAAACGTTGATCTCTCGCGCGACGGGAAAAAACGATGTTACTCTCACCAGGACGGAAGGAAGCGCCATGACGCTGACGAACCTGACGCCCGACATTGATCGGCTGGCGCTCGCATCGCCGGCCATGCGCAGCGCCCCTGCGGTGTTCCGCACGGCGGTCCGCATCTGCGCCGACAACTGGCGACAGGGTACGCTGACCTGGGTGCTTCCGGACGAGACCGAGATCCCCTGCCGCGGCGCCGAGCCGGGGCCGAACGCCCGGTTGATCGTCAAGGACTACCGCTTTATCCGCCGCTGTCTGGCCGCCGGCACGGTCGGGTTCGCCGAGGGCTACATGGCCGGGGAGTGGGACACGCCGGACCTGTCGGCCCTGCTGACCAGCTTCGCGATGAACTTCGACCGGTTGCAGGCCCTGGTGCAGGGCAACCCGGTCGTGCGGGCGGTGGATTTCGTCTTCCACATGATGCGCCGCAACGACCGCCGCGGGTCGCAGAAGAACATCCACGCCCACTACGACCTGGGCAATCACTTCTACGCCCGATGGCTCGACCGCAGCATGACCTACAGCTCGGCGGTCTACGAAAAGCCCGGCGAGCCGCTCGATCTGGCCCAGAAGCACAAATACGCCGCCCTCGCCCGCGCCATGGGCCTGCAGGCCGGCCACAGCGTGCTCGAGATCGGCTGCGGCTGGGGCGGGTTCGCCGAGTTCGCCGCCGCCGAGGTGGGGGCGAAGGTCACCGGCATCACCATCTCCCGCGAGCAGTACGACTTTGCCCGCAAGCGCCTGTTCGACCAGGGTCTGGCGGAAAAGACCGACATCCAGCTGATCGACTACCGCGACGTGGAGGGCCGTTTCGACCGGGTCGCCTCGATCGAGATGTTCGAGGCGGTGGGCGAGGAATACTGGCCGACCTATTTCAGCAAGATCCGCGACGTGCTGACGCCCGGCGGCCGCGCCGGCCTGCAGATCATCACCATCAAGGACGAACTGTTCGACACCTATCGCCGCCGCGCCGACTTCATCCAGAAGTACATCTTTCAGGGCGGCATGCTGCCCAGCGAGACGGCGCTGCGGGCGCAGGTCAGGCGCGCCGGCCTGATCTGGGACGCCGCGCCCGCCTACGGCCAGCATTACGCCGACACCCTCGCGGAATGGGGCCGCCGCTTCGAGGGCGCCTGGGGCGAGATCCGGCGGCTCGGCTTCGACGAGCGGTTCCGCAAGATGTGGCGCTACTACCTCAGCTACTGCGAGGCGGGATTCCGCACGGGGCGGACGGACGTGATCCAGCTCAGCCTGAGCCGGACCTGAGTCTCCGTGTTGCCCATTCCGCGCGGACCGCTCTAGGGTGGCCGCCCGATAGGGGGCGCACGTGAACCTTGCTCGCACTTTAGGCACCGCCGCCGCGTTCGTCGTCATGGTCGGCGGCGCTCTGGCCCAGCCCGCGCCCCCCAATCCAGCCCGCCTGGCGCTAGCGCGCGACGTCGCGGCGCTGCGCTGCGCCGCAACCGTGGCGGCCCCTGCCGCTGACAACGACGAATCCTTGCGAGGCTCAGAGGCCCTGATGGGGTTGGTCTATGCCTTCTCCAGGACGGACTTCGAGATCGACCTTGAGCAGTTCGACCGCAGCTGGGCGGCCGGCGGCGAAAGGGCGGCCGCCATGACACAGGCGGCCATCGCGGAGACGTTCGCGCAAAGCCTGAGCTCGGCGGACCTCCGCGCCGTGCTAGATTTCTACCGGTCACCCGCTGGCCAGTCCGCCCTCTGCGCCGAGCAGGCCGACGCCGATCTGAGGGTCGCTGAAAGCCTGAAGGACGAACCGGCGACCATCCCGCCCTACGTCGAGCCGGAGGAGGAGCGCCGCTTTCTGGAGACGCCTGCCGGACAGGCGTTCCGGGCGGCCTGGGACCCGCTGCGGGACACCAAAAGCCCTCCCCTGTCCGACTTCACGTCGATCATGGTTGATCAGACCCAGGCCGACTACTGCCAGCGGCGGACCTGCGGCGAGCTGCAGAACGAGTTCTTCCTCCGGCTGCGAATGTACTTGGCGCCGGACAGGGCCAACGGGGAAACCGCGCAGTTCGGCAAGTCCGTCGGAGATCTCTTTCCCGACGCCCGTGTAGCGGCGCTGGCCCGTGCGGCCTGCGCCGGAGACGCTCAGGCCGTGGCCGCAGCGATCCGGGACGGGGTCGATCCCAACGCCAACGGCATCGAATGGATGGATCGGACCGGCTCAGGGCGGGTTCTAACGCCGCTGATCTGGGCCATCGACTGCGGCAGCCCGGAAGGCGTTGAGGCCCTACTCGTCGGCGGGGCCGATCCCAACCGGGCCGGGAAATTCGGCGTCACCGCGACGACCATCGCGGCGGCGGCGGTCGATCCGAGGATTCTTCCCGTCCTGCTCAGACACGGTGGCGATCCCCACGCCCATGACGACAGCGACACAGCGCTCGCGATCGCGCTCGAGACAGGCTTCGGCCTTGAGTTCGACGGCGCAGAGCCCGCGGTGGCATGGTCGAACTGGAACATCCTTCTCGCCGCCGGCGCCGATCCAAATCGGGGGGTCGGCGAGAGCATGAACCCCGTTCAGATGGCGGCCCTAAGAGGGCGGTTCGACAAGGTCTACGAGATTCTTCTGCGCGGGTATCAAGGCGATCTGCGGGACCTTGGCCGTTGGGTGACCTATTCCAAGGAACAGGACGCCGAGGCCGGCACGCCCCGTGAGGATCCATGGCGGGACAAGGTCGAGGCGCTGCTGACCGAGCGCGGCGTCATATTTCCGGTGTTGCCGGACCCGATCCCGGACGACCTGGACGAGGATCCCTAGTCGGTTGGCCGCGCCGTTTAGTTATTCTGGGGTTGCCTGAGCGCCGCGGCGCACGATCTAGGTTGGAGCAACTATTCCGTCCGGGCCCCGAATGACCGTCCTCGCCAGCGTCCTCGACGCCATCGGCAACACCCCCCTGATCCGCCTGAAGGCCGCCAGCGAGGCGACCGGCTGCGAGATTTTGGGCAAGGCCGAGTTCCTCAATCCCGGTCAGTCGGTCAAGGACCGCGCCGCGCTGGGCATCATCCGCGACGCGGAGGCGAAGGGGCTGCTGCGCCCCGGCGGCCGGATTGTCGAGGGCACGGCGGGCAACACCGGCATCGGCCTGGCCCTGGTGGCCAGCGCGCTGGGCTACAAAACCACCATCGTCATCCCCCGCACCCAGAGCCAGGAAAAGAAGGACGCCATCCGCCTGGCCGGGGCCGAGCTGGTCGAGGTTGACGCCGTCCCCTACTCCAACCCCGACAACTATGTCCGCTACTCCGGCCGGCTCGCCGAGGCGCTGAACCGCAGCGAGCCCAGCGGCGCCGTCTGGGCCAACCAGTTCGACAACGTCGCCAACCGCGAGGCGCACGAACAAGCCACCGGACCGGAAATCTGGGCCCAGACGGACGGAAAGGTCGACGGTTTCATCTGTGCGGTCGGCTCGGGCGGCACCCTGGCCGGCGTGGCGGCGGCCCTGCGCGCCCGAAACCCCGATGTAGCCATCGGCCTGGCCGACCCGTACGGCGCGGCGCTCTACAGCTACTACAAGACCGGCGAGCTGAAGGCCGAGGGCGGTTCGATCACCGAGGGCATCGGCCAGGGTCGGATCACCGCCAATCTCGAAGGCCTGGTGGTCGATCACGCCTATCGCATCGACGACGAGGAAATGCTGCGGGTGATCTTCGACCTGGCCGAACACGAGGGTCTGGTTCTGGGGGGCTCGTCGGGGATCAATGTCGCCGGCGCCATGCATCTGGCCCGCGATTTGGGGCCCGGCCACACCATTGTGACGGTGTTGTGCGACTACGGTTCGCGCTATCAAAGCAAACTGTTCAATCCGGCGTTCCTGAAGGAGCGCGGCCTGCCGGTCCCCGACTGGCTTTAGGGACCCGATGGCTGATGTCTGATCCGCTCGTCTCCACCGCCTGGCTCGCCGAGCATCTCCAGGCGCCCGATGTCCGGATCGTCGACGCCAGCTGGTATTTTCCGCACGAGGAACGGGACGCGCGGGCTGAATACGCCCTGGCTCACATTCCAGGGGCGGTGTTCTTCGACATCGACGACATCGCCGACGAGACCTCCGGACTGCCGCACATGCTGCCCAGCGGGGTGAAGTTCGCCTCGCGGGTCCGCAAGCTGGGCCTGGGCGACGGCGCCCGGATGGTCATTTACGACCAGCTGGGCCTGCGCTCGGCGGCCCGGGTCTGGTGGAGCTTCCGCGCCATGGGCCATCTGGACGTGGTGGTGCTCGACGGCGGCCTGCCCAAATGGATCGCCGAGGGCCGCCCGGTGTCGGACATCCCGACCCCGCCCCGCGAACGCCACTTCACGCCGCGCTACAGTTCCGACCTGGTGCGCGACCTCAACCAGGTGAAGAAGGCGCTGGAGACCGGTCGCGAGCAGCTGGTCGACGCCCGCCCGGCCGGCCGATTCACCGGCGAGACGCCCGAGCCCCGCGCCGGCCTGCGCGGCGGTCATATGCCGGGCGCGCGAAGTGTGCCCTCCAGCGACCTGATCGCACCGGACGGGACGGTGAAGTCTGTCGCACAGCTCACTGAAATCTTTGAAAAAGCCGGCGTTGATATCAACAAACCGATCGTCACGACCTGCGGCTCGGGCATCACCGCGGCCATCCTCGCCCTGGGCCTGGCCCGGCTCGGCAAGGAGCGGGCGGCGGTCTACGACGGCTCCTGGACCGAATGGGGCGGCCGCGAGGACACGTCGGTGGTGACGGGGCCGGCGTGACCATCCAGGTCCGCCTGGCGCCGCGAACCCACGCAGCCCTCTTTCCGGCGATCGAACGGTCCGCCGGCGAAGCCTTTCGCGCCATTCCCGACCTCGCCTGGATCGCCGACCACGTCGTGAGCCCGGCCGAGGAGTATTTGCCGATGATCGCCGCCGGAACGGTCTGGGAGGCGGTCGAGGGCGAGACGCCGGTCGGCGTCCTGCTGGGCGAGATCACCGGCGACACCCTTCACGTCTGGGAACTTTCGGTGCTGGTGTCGCACCAGAAACAGGGCCTGGGCCGTCGGCTGATGCAGGCGGCGGCGGACCATGCGCGGACCTTGGGTCTGGCCGCCCTGACGTTGACAACCTTTCGGACCGTGCCGTGGAACGGACCCTTCTACGCAGGGCTGGGCTATCAGATGCTCGAAGCGCCCCTTCCGGACAACCTGCAGGCCCTCATCGACAATGAGAACGCTCGCGGCCTCAATGATCGCTGCGCCATGCGGCTGGCGCTGTAGGCGGCGCCCTCTTCGGTTGTCATCCCGGCCGAAGCGTAGCGGAGAGCCGGGACCCAGAATCGGCTTCAAACTTGGTGGCCAAGATTCAATCTGGGCCCCGGATCGTCCCTTCGGTCCGTCCGGGATGACAGTTATTGGGGGTTAGCGCAGCGGCGGGGCGTAGAGCAGGCCGGAAGGATTGGCGCTCCAGAGGGCGTTCTGGCCGCGCTCCAGCTTCAGCGCCGAGTCCTTGCCCAGGTTGCGGTCGAACACCTCGTTGTAGGCTCCGACCGCGCGGATCGCCCGGTACGCCCACGCATCGTCGAGACCCAGCATAGCGCCATAGCCGCCCTCGACGCCGAGCAGACGGCGAGCCCCTGGCGAGGTGGTCTCCTTGCGTAGCCGGTCGGCGTTGGTCCGGGTCACGCCCAGTTCCTCGGCCAGGATCAGGGCATTGAGGGTCCAGCGCACCACGTCGGTCCAGCCCGGATCACCCTGGCGCACGACCGGGCCCAGCGGCTCCTTGGAGATCACGTCGGGCAGCAGCACATGGGCGTTCTGGTCGGCCATGGTCGCCCGGGCCGAGGCGAGGGCCGAGATGTCCGCCGACAGTA
Organism: Caulobacterales bacterium; assembly: GCA_016234625.1. Lineage (GTDB taxonomy): Bacteria > Pseudomonadota > Alphaproteobacteria > Caulobacterales > Caulobacteraceae > Caulobacter. Next base: position 6,746 of record JACRBD010000309.1, read on the forward strand.
CGTCGCAGACCTCCCGCTCATAGTCGGCGCGGGCGCGGTCGAGGGTCGGGGCCAGCACCGGCTGCCAGTTGATGTCGCGGGCCTTGAACCAGTCGCGCAGGTTCAGCTCGCTGGTCGAGCCCGACTGGACGCAGATCTTGGCGCCGGAGAGCTCCGCGGCGCTCTGCAGATCCAGGTCCCGGGGCGCCAGGAAGCCCTGGCCGTCGTAGTAGCTGACCCCGGCGAAATCGAGGCCCTGGCCGGCGTCGCGGCTGAAGGTCCAGCTGGTGTTGCGCGACAGCAGATCGACCTGACCGGCCTTCAGGGCCGGGATGCGCTGGTCGTTGGTGAGGGGCACGAAGGCGACCCTGTCCGGCCCGCCCAGCACCGCGGCGGCCATGGCGCGGCAGAAGTCGACGTCGAAGCCAGTCCAGCGCCCCGCGCCGTCCTGGTGGGAAAAACCGGCCAGACCCGGATTGACCCCGCAGCGCAGGACGCCCCGCGCCTTCACCGCCGCCAGGGTCTTGCTGGCCGGGGTGGCGGCGCCGGCGCCATCGACCACCGGAACTCTGTCGGGCGCGGTGGAAACGGCCGCCTTGCGCTCGCACGCCGTCGCCGGGAGAGCGAGCAGCAGGACGAGAAGGAGTCGCTTCACGGCGGGCCATCCTTGATCGACGGCGCCAAGCCGCCCTAATGGGTGGCGAGGAACATCGCTCTCAGGCGCCGAGGCTGGCAACCCGCATGGACGAAGAAACCCGCCTGATCCACGCCGGGCATGTGGACAAGCTCCCGGCCCGAACCGTCAGTCCGCCGATCCAGCGCGGCTCGACCGTGCTGCTGCCCGATGCGAAGGCACTCTACGACGGCACCTTGGGCTATGGCCGGGCCGGATTGTCGGCCCAGTTCGCCCTGATGGAAGCCCTCTGCGAGCTGGAAGGGGCTAAAGGCGTACAGCTCTATCCGTCGGGTCTGGCGGCCATGACGGCGGCGATCATGGCGGTGCTCAAGACTGGCGATCACCTGCTAGTGGTCGACAGCGTCTACCGGCCGGTGCGTTACTTCTGCGACAAGGTCCTGCGGCGGTTCGGGGTCGCGGTGAACTACTACGATCCGAACCTGGACGCGGGCGGCCTGCTGGCCCTGGCGAACCCGGCCACAAAGCTGATCGTCCTCGAATCGCCTGGCTCCCTGAGCTTCGAGATGCAGGATGTGGCGGCCATCGCCTCGGCGGCGCGGACGCGGGGAATCCTCACCCTTGTGGACAACACCTGGGGCGCCGGCCGGCTGTTCAAACCGCTGGCCCATGGCGCGGACATCAGCGTCCAGGCCCTGACCAAATACGTCTGCGGCCATTCGGACGTGTTCATGGGCTCGGCGGCGGTCAATGATCCGAAGCTGGCGGCGGCCCTGAAGGCCAGCATCCAGGACCACGGCTGGGCGGTCTCGGGCGAGGACGCCTACCAGGCGCTGCGGGGCCTCAGAACCCTCGCCACGCGGCTGGACCGGCATGGCGAGAGCGGCCTGGCGGTGGCCCGTTGGCTGGCCGGGCAGCCGGAGGTGCTGGCCGTGCTGCACCCCGCCCTCCCCGGCGCCCCCGGCCACGACCTCTGGGCCCGCGACTACAGCGGCGCCTGCGGCCTGTTCGGCTTCGTGCTGCAACCCGGGACGCCGGCGAAGGTCGAGGCCTTCCTGGATGCGCTGGAGCTGTTCGGCCTGGGCTTTTCCTGGGGCGGCTTCGAGAGCCTGGCCATCAGCTGCGACCCCCAGCTGACGTCGCGCGCCATGGCCCCGGACTTCGGCGGCCCGCTGATGCGGCTGCACGTGGGGCTGGAGGCGGTGGACGACCTGACCGCCGACCTGCGGCGGGCGCTGGACGTCTACAGCAGCTGAGATTGGCGACCCCAGCAGGACTCGAACCTGCAACCCCCTGCTTAGAAGGCAGGTGCTCTATCCGGTTGAGCTATGGGGTCTTCAATGGTGGTTTAGCCGCGTTCGAGCGGCGGGAACAGGTTGCGTGGTTCGACACGCGCTTCGCGCTGCTCACCATGACGCGCATTTGTGTTCGTCATCCTGAGCAGGCCCGAAGGGCTGTGTCGAAGGACGCACGAACGCACCCAGCCCTAATGCGTCCAGGACTGTCTCCGCCCCGCGGCGAAGTTGTCGGCGTAGGCCTTGAGGATCTTCTTCGGCTCCTTCGGCTCGAACAGCTGGAAGGCGATGGCGTGCTTCTGGGCGTAGGCGACGGCCTCGTCGCGGGTCTCGAAGGTCAGACGGACCTGGCCGTTCATGTCGGTGGACTGGGTCCAGCCGGTCAGGGGGTCGTTGCGCCGCGCCGCGGCCGGCTCGAACTCCAGCAACCAGTCCTTCGTCCTGGCCTTGCCGGACTGCATGGCGGTCTTGGCCGGGCGGTAGATGCGAGCGAGCATGTCAGGCCTCTTGCGTTCGTCTCTTCCATGGTCGGGGCGAGAGGATTCGAACCTCCGACCCCCTGGTCCCAAACCAGGTGCGCTACCAGACTGCGCCACACCCCGTGATCACGGAAGCGCTTGCTCTACAAAGCTTCGTCGCCCGGAGCAAACGGATTGCGCCGGGACGGTTGCGGTTCCCCTGGGTGACCGGCTTAAACGTCGTTCCCGCGCCGCGAAGGATGCTCTAGCGGTGAATCAGGGACCAGTCCTCGCCAGGCGGCGCCAAGTCCGCCGGCGACCCGAGGAAACGCCATGACCGAGCCGACCATCGCCGCAAGCGTCGACCAGATCGACGCCGCCTGGATGACCGCCGCCCTGCGATCATCCGGCGCCCTGCCTACGGGCGAGGTGACGGCCCTGACGGTGACGCCAGTCGGCAATGGCCTCGTCGGCGACAGCTTCCGCCTGGCGTTGACCTATGAGGACGCTCCCGCCTCCGCCCCGACCAGCGTGGTCGGCAAGTTCGCCGCCGCCGATCCGGCCAGCCGGGCCTCGGGCGCGGCGTTCAACCTCTATGGCCGGGAGGTCGGCTTCTATCGCGAGCTGGCCTCGACGGTGGGGATCATCACGCCGAAGACCCATTTCGCCCGCATCGATCCGGCGACCTCGGCCTTCACCCTGATCTTCGAGGACTTCGGCCCGGCCCGCCCGGGCGACCAGCTGGCCGGCTGTTCGCTGGCCGACGCCGAGACGGCTATGCTGGAAGCCGCCGCCCTGCACGGCCCGCGCTGGACCGACGCGTCCCTGCGCGACATCGACTGGCTGGCCGGCGGGGCGGACATGTATCCGGCGATTGTCGCCGCCCTGCCCGGCATCATCGCCGGCTTCCGCGAGCGCTACGACGGCGTGCTGGAGGCCGACCACATGGCGGTGGTCGAACGCCTGCTGGAGGTCATGCCGCTGTTCCAGGGCGCGTCTGAGGGGCCGTTCACCCTCCAGCACGGCGACTTCCGGCTGGACAACATCCTGTTCGACATCCAGGGCGGCGCGCGCCGGATGGGGACGCTGGACTGGCAGACCCTGGCCATCGGGCCCGGCCTGACCGACGTGACGTACTTCCTCAGCGCCGGCGTGTCACCGGAACTGCGTCGCGCGCACGAGCGCGATCTGGTCGGCCTCTATCACGAGGAGCTGAAGCGGCTGGGCGTTCGCGACTACAGCGCCGACCAGTGCTGGACCGACTACCGCCGCATGGGGGTGCACGGGGTGTTCATGGGCGTCTTCTCGGCCATGGTGGTGGAGCGCACGGAGCGCGGCGACGCCCTGTTCCTGACCATGACCCGCGGCGCCTGCGCCCAGGCCCTTGATCTGGACACCTTCGACCTCTGGACCGCCTAGGGCTCCCTAGACCTTCGCCCCCGGCGCGGGTTGATCGGAGCGACGGTTTACCGGTTTGAAGATGCCGGTGGCCCGCATGACGTCCCGGGTCCCGGTCCGGATGCGGCCCTCGACGAACACCAGGTCCTTCGTCTTGCGAATGACCACGCCGTCGCCATAGACCCAGTCGCCGGCCCGGGCCATCGACAGGAAGTCCAGGGACAGATGCACCGTCACCGAGGCCCCGCCGGTCTCGCGGCCAACCGCGTTGGCCAGGACGCCGTCCATGAAGGTCGACAGCATCCCCCCGTGGACGATGCCCAGGCTGTTGCAGTGGCGTTTGAGCACGAAAAAGGCGTGCTCGACCCCGCCGCCGCCGACCCGGTGAAACATCGGGCCATTATGACTGGTGAAGGGCCCGCGGGCGCTGGGCTGGAAGCCCTCCGGCGGGGCGGGAACGGTCTCTCCGCTCACCGGGCGAACATCTTGTGATGCACCTGGTCGCCGATCTCGATGCCCAGCTCGGCCGCGCGGCCGCCGGCGATTTCCAGCACGCCCAGGGCCGCGCCGTGCGAGGGGACCGGCGTTTCGTCGAACGGTTTGGTCATGGCGGCGATCGAGATGATCCGGCCGTTCGCGCCGATGTAGATGATGTCCAGCGGGATGTAGGTGTTGCGCATCCAGAAGGCCCGCTCGGCCGGGACGGTCCACTCGAACAGCATGCCGGCGTCGGGCGCTAGGCTGGTGCGGTACATCAGGCCTTGCTGGCGTTCCGGCTCGTCGTCGGCGATCTCGACCTTGAAGCTCACCGGCCCCCTGGAGGTGTCGATGGTCAGGCTTTCCAGGATGACCGGCGCAGCCGCGGCCGGCGGCGGAGTCGGCGCGGGCCCCTCGGCGCGGCAGGCGCCGGCGACCAGCAGGGGCGCGGCCAGAACCGCGGCCAGGACGAAGGTCCGGCCGCCGCGACGCGGGATCGATGTCACAAGGCTACTCCAGGAGCGTCGGCGTCAGGACGCCGCGATTTCGGCCACGACCAGACCCTTGGGCCCTTCGGCGAAGCGCACCATGACGCCGTCTCCGGGCTGCAGGTCATCCAGACCGCTGCGGCGCAGGGTCTCGATGTGGACGAAGATATCGCCGGGCTCGGCGTCGCGCACCACGAAACCATAGCCCTTGGTGCGGTTGAACCATTTGACCGTGCAATGCTCCAGCGGTCCGTCGGCGCGCGGTGCGGGGCCGCGGCGCGGGGCGTCGCGCTGGCCGCCGAAGCGGTCGCCGCCGCCGAAGCGGTCGCGCTCCTTGCGGAAGCCGCCGTCGTGGCTGTCGAACCGCCTCTGCGGCCGCTCCCCCGGCGGCGGCGCGGCGGACTCGTCGAGATCGACAATGTCGGAAACCTGCCAGCCCTTGGTGCGGCGCACGACGTCGCAGACGATGACAGAGCCTTCGAGCGCCGACTCGCGGCCAGCGTTGCGCAGTGAAGTGATGTGCAGCAGCACATCCTTCAGGCCGGTCTGACCGGGATCGTCGGGCACGATGAACCCGTACCCCTTCCCGGCGTCGAACCATTTCACACGGCCATTGATCCGCACGGATTCTTCGTGCGGCTCCTGCGCCTCGAAATCGTAACCAGACATTCCGCCCCTCTGCCCCGCCCTAAAGTCCTTTCCGGACGGGGAACCAACTATAACACTGTTCTCGCAGGAGGAGAGCCGTCAATGCTCGAATTCGCGCAGACGATGACTCGGGCCGAAGCCGCGACGATTGGTCGCAATACGGAGAGAAATTTCACTCGCGGCGGTGGTACGCCCTAGGGGAGTCGAACCCCTCTTACCAGATTGAAAATCTGGGGTCCTAACCGATAGACGAAGGGCGCCCGGTCGCGAGGAAGCGGCTGTATATTCGCGACTCCGGGCAGGCGCAAGCCCCCAGCCGCCCAGATTCCGCGCGGCCGGCCCTCAGGCGGCGGATGGCGGAATCAAAGCACCATCCGGGGGTCGGCGGCATCCTCGATCTCCAGTTCCACGCTCTGGCGGCCCTGCCAGTCGTCGGGCTTCAATCGGCCGACGAAGTGCATCGCCCCGCCCCCGGCCATGATCCGCTCGCCCATGGCCGTTTCACCGGCCCGCCAGGCCACCGCCTTCAGCTTTCCGCCGGAGGAGTCGATCAGGGTGCAGCGCACATGGCCGCCTTTGAGCATCATCGGCCGCTCGATCCGGGCGTCGGCCACGGCGAAGGTCGGCTCGGGGTTGCCGGGGCCGAACGGCGCCAGCCGCTGGAACTCGCCGTAGAGGCCGCGGGTCGCGCCGCCGGGGCTGACCAGGGCGTCGATCTCGATGGCGTCCAGACCCGCGGCCTCGACCATTTCTCCGGCCAGCCGCTCGCAGAGGAAGGCGCGCAGGTCAGGGATCGCCGAGGGGCGGATGGTCAGGCCGGCGGCCATGGCGTGGCCGCCCCCGGCCAGCAGCAGGCCCTCATCAAACGCCGCCTGCACCGCCCGTCCTAGGTTCACCCCCGGCTGGGAACGGCCCGAGCCCTTGCCGGTGTCGGACGGCCGGTCGACGCCGATGACCACCACCGGCTTGCGGTAGCGTTCGCGCAGGCGGGCGGCGGCGATGCCGACCACGCCCGGGTGCCAGCCATCGCCGGCCACGACGATGGCCGGTGCGTCCGGATCGAAGTTGCTGTCGCGCTCAATGGCCAGGACGGCTTCGTCGATGACGCCCTTCTCGACGTCCTTGCGGGAGGCGTTGAGGGCGTCGAGCTGTTCGGCCAAGTCACGCGCCTCCTCCGGATCGTCGGTGGACAGCAGGCGCGCGCCCAGGTCCGAGCGACCGATCCGGCCACCGGCGTTGATCCGGGGGCCCAGGATGAAGCCGGCGTGGAAGGTGGTTGCCGGCCCTTGCGCCTTGGCCACGTCCAGCAGCGCCTTGAGACCCGGGTTGGCCCATGCCGACATGGTCTTCAGGCCCTGGGCGGCGATCGCCCGGTTGAAGCCGGTCAGGCTGGTGACGTCGCAGACCGCGCCCATGGCGGCCAGATCCAGCCACTGGCGGATGTCGGGCTCGGGCCGGTCCTGGAACAGGCCCCGGCGGCGCGCTTCGCGATTGAGGGCGGCCAGCAGGACGAAGGTCACCCCGGCGGCGGCAAGATGCCCCTGCCCCGACGAATCGTCCGGCCGGTTAGGATTGACCAGGGCCGCGGCCGGCGGTGGTTCGCCGCGCATCAGGTGGTGGTCGATGACCACGATATCGAGGCCGATGTCTCGCGCCGCGATCAGTGCGTCGTGGGCCGCCGCGCCGCAATCGACGGTGACCACCAGGTGGGCCCCCTGCTCCTGGAGGTGGCGGAAGGCGGCGGGACTGGGGCCATAGCCCTCGATGATCCGGTCAGGGACATAGATGGCCAGCTCGCGGCCCATGGCGCGGAACCAGCGCACCAGCTGGGCGGCGCTGGAGGCTCCGTCGACGTCGTAGTCGGCGAACACCGCGGTTGGCCGGCCGGTCTCGACCGCGTCCACCAGGATCGAGGCGGCCAGGTCCATGTCGGCGAAGGTCGAGGGGTCGGGGAACTGGGCCTTGAGGGTCGGCGACAGATAGTCGGCCGCGCCCTCCGCCGCGACACCGCGCGAGGCCAGGGCGCGGGCCAGCGGCTCGCTCAGGCCATGACGCAGCTGGTGATCACGGACCAGCGCGGCGTCAGCCGGACGCCAGCGCCATGCGCGACCCGACAGGGAGCGGTGGGTGCCGAGAAAACCGACCTCGCCCGCGCCGTCGGCCATGATCAGAGCGGCCGCTTCATCCGCACTTCGCGCACCGTGCGGGTGGAGGAGTTCATCACCAGGGAGTGGGTGTGAACCGCGCCGTCGGCGAACTTGACGCCCTTCAGCAGGGCCCCGTCGGTGACGCCGGTCATGGCGAAGATGGCGTCGGCGCGGACGATCTCGTTCAGCACATACTTGCGGTCGAGGTCGGTGATGCCCCAGCGGGCGGCGCGGCTGCGCTCGTCGTTGTTGCGGAACACCAGGCGGCCCTGGAACTGGCCGCCAACGCATTTCAGCGCCGCGCAGGCCAGCACGCCCTCGGGGGCGCCGCCCTGGCCAATATAGAGGTCGACGCCGGTCTCGGGATCGGCGGTGTTGATCACCCCGGCCACGTCGCCGTCGGTGATCAGATAGACCCGCGCGCCGACCGACCGCAGGCTGTTGATGATCTCGGTGTGCCGCGGACGGTCCAGCACGCAGACGGTGATCTGGTCTGCGGCGATGCCCTTGGCCCTGGCCATGGCGCGGACATTGTCGGCGGGGCTGGCGTCCAGATCGATGACGCCCTCGGCATAGCCGGGACCGCAGGCGATCTTGTCCATGTAGGTGTCGGGCGCGTTCAGCAGGGTCCCCTTGGGCGCCCAGGCCATGACGGCGAGCGCGTTGGCCATGGCCTTGGCCGTCAGGGTCGTGCCTTCCAGCGGGTCCAGGGCGATGTCGATGCCCGGGCCTTTGCCGTTGCCGACCTTCTCACCGATGTAGAGCATGGGCGCTTCGTCGCGCTCGCCTTCGCCGATGACGATCTCGCCATCGATGGCCAGCTCGTTGAGCGCGTTGCGCATGGCGTCCACGGCGGCCTGGTCGGCCTCCTTCTCGTCGCCGCGCCCCACCAGATGCCAGGCGGCGATCGCGGCCGCTTCGGTCACCCGGACGGCATCGAGCACCAAGCCCCGGTCAAGCGTCTCAGAACTCATGAATGTCAGTCTCCCGGCCTCTTCCAGAGGCTCTGGTCCGCCATAGTCGGAGGATTCTCAGATGCGCGCGATGCGCAACAGCCGCGGACGCTCTAGCACGGCCGGCAGTTTTTCGATGCGGTTTATCGCGTCAGTCAGGACGGACTCGGCGATCGCGTGGGTAGTCAGCACGATCGGCACCCCGCCGGCGTCCTCGACGGGCTTCTGCAGGAAGCTGTCGATGGAGACTCCGCATTCGGCCAGGGTCTCGGACACGGCGGCGATGACCCCGGGCTGGTCCTTCACGAGCAGGCGCAGGTAGGCCTTGCCGACGCGACGGGTGGGCGCCACCGCGACGAACGGCTTGAGGCTCGCGGCCGGGGCCTGGAACACTGGCCGGCGGGCCAGGGTCATGACGTCGGCGATGTCGGCGGCTACGGCGGCGGCGGTGGGACCCGAGCCGGCCCCCGGTCCCTGGATGAATATCCGGCCGATCCGGGTGCCCTCGATGAACAGGGCGTTGAGCGCCCCGCGGGTTTCGGCCAGGGGATGACCCTGGGCCACCAGCGAGGGGTGCACCCGCACCGCCACCCCGTCGGCCGTGCGATCGGCCGAGGCGATCAGCCGGATGCGATAGCCGAGGTCCTTGGCCAGGCGGATATCCAGCAGGTCGACCTGGTCGATGCCCTCGATCTCGGCGGCGGCGAAGTTGGGCGCGCAGCCGAAGGCCAGAGCGGCCAGAATGGTCACCTTGTGCGCCGCGTCGAAGCCGCCCACGTCCATGGTCGGGTCGGCCTCGGCATAGCCCATGCGCTGGGCTTCGCTGAGCACCTCGGCGAAGGGGGCGCCGCGTTGTTCCATCTCGCTGAGGATGAAGTTGCAAGTGCCGTTCAGGATGCCGGCGACCCCGATCACGTCGTCGCCGACCATGGCCTCGCGCAACATCTTGACGGCGGGCGTGCCGCCCATGACGGCGGCCTCGAACAGCAGGGGCACGCCGGCCGCCTCGGCCAGCAGGGCCAGCTCGGCGCCGTGCTCGGCGATCAGGGCCTTGTTGGCGGTGACCACCGGCTTGCCGGCCTTCAGCGCCGCCTCGACCGCCGCCTTGGCCGGGCCGTCGGAGCCGCCGACCAGCTCGACGAAGATGTCGATGTCCGGCGAGGTGGCCAGGGCCACCGGATCGTCGAACCAGGCCAGGCCGGAGATGTCGATGCTGCGGGGCCGCGAGCGCGAGCGCGCCGTCACCCCGGTGATCGCCGCCCTGCCCCCGGCCGGGGCGAAGTCCGGCCGTTCGGCGAGGAACTGCAGCAGGCCGCCGCCCACGGTGCCCAGGCCAGCGACTCCGATACGCCAGGTGCGCGGGCTCATACCTTTTCTCCGCTCATCCCGGCGAATGCCGGGACCCAGATCCAAACTGGGTGTTCAGGGCAGGATTCGAAAGCCGGCGCTCGCAACTGGGTCCCGGCATTCGCCGGGATGACCGGATTTTGGGGATCGGTGCTCATTGCGCCGCCACCGAGTTGTGGGCCTTGCCCAGGATGCGGTCGGAGTCTGCGAGGAACTTCTTCACGTTGCGGGCGGCCTGGCGGATGCGGTGTTCGTTCTCGACCAGGCCGATGCGCACATAGCCCTCGCCGTATTCGCCGAAGCCGGAGCCCGGGGCCACGGCGACCCCGGCCTCTTCCACCAGCAGGCGGGAGACCTGCATCGAGCCGATGTCCTTGTACTGTTCAGGGATCCGGGCCCAGGCGAACATCGAGGCCGGCGGCGCGGGAATATCCCAGCCGGCGCGCTTCATGCTGCTGACCAGGGTGTCGCGGCGGCCCTTGTAGATACCGCGGATCTCTTCGACGCAGTCCTGCGGACCGTTCAGGGCGGCGGCGGCGGCCACCTGGATGGGCAGGAAGGCGCCGTAGTCGAGATAGGACTTCACCCTGGCCAGGGCCGCGCACATGCGCGCGTTGCCGACCACCATGCCTACGCGCCAGCCGGCCATGGCGTAGGTCTTCGACAGGCTGTTGACCTCGACGGCGATGTCCCGGGCGCCCTCGACCTGCAGGATCGACGGCGGCGGATTGTCATCGAAATAGATCTCCGAATAGGCCACGTCGGAAATGACCAGCATGTCGTGCTTCTTGGCCAGCTGGACGGCGTCCCTGTAGAAATCCAGATCGACCCACTGGGCCGTCGGGTTGGACGGATAGCTGAGGATCAGGATGCTGGGCGGCGGGGCGGAGTGGCGCACGGCCCGGCCGATGCCCGACAGATACTCCTCCGGCGACAGGGCCGGCACGTGGCGGATCACGCCGCCGGCCATGATGAAGCCGAAGGCGTGGATCGGATAGGCGGGGTTGGGGCAGATGATCACGTCGCCCGGCGCGGTCAGGGCGTTGGCCAGGTTGGCGAAGCCCTCCTTCGAGCCGAGGGTGGCGACCACCTCGGTGTCGGGGTTCAGCTTCACGCCGTAGCGGCGATCGTAATAGCCGGCCATGGCGCGGCGCAGGCCGATGACGCCCTTGGACGCCGAGTAGCGGCCGGCCTTGGGATCGCGGGCCGTTTCGATCAGCTTGTCGACGATGTGCTTGGGGGTCGGCATGTCCGGATTGCCCATGCCGAAGTCGATGATGTCCGTACCTTCGGCCCGAAGCTTGGCCTTGATGCGGTTCACTTCCTCGAAGACGTAGGGCGGCAGACGCCGGATACGGTGGAACTCGTTGCTCATTTACGGGCTCTCTGCGCCGTTCGGGGCGCGCTGGGAGCGGAGGTCGCGCATGGATAGCCCCCGGAGGGCGCATTACCAAGCAGGTTCAGGGAATTTCTTGCCTCCGCCGCGCCGGACTCACCTCGGCGACGGAGGCGGGGTAGCTCGCTTGCGCAGGGCGCGGGCATAGGCCTCCGACTCGGCCATCTCGGCGTCGGTCGGGGCGTGCAGGCCCAGGGGGTTGGCCTCGGCGCGGGCGTTGGCCTCGAAGGCCTCGGTGGCGGTCAGGCTCCAGGTGTCGGCGGCGGCGGCGCGGCTGGCGTAGAGGCCCTCGGCTTCCTGGTCCTCGATGGCCGCGCGCCACTGGGCGGAGTTGCGCACGTCATCGGGAATCGGTGGGATGCCGGCGAAGGTCGGCCAGGGGCCGGGATGCTTCAGCGCCTCATTGACCTGGGCGGCGGCGGGCGAGCGGGGATCGACCTGGGCATTGGCGCCCGGCTCCAGTTTCGGCAGGTCGGCGCAGGCCGTCAGACTGCTCGCCGCGCCCGCCAGGAGCGCCAGCCGCATCGTCCGCCAGAAAGTTCGCGCATCGCCGTTCATCTTGGGTCCGGTCTTATGCCATGATCAGCGCCAACGAAAGGGCGCGAGACGCCCACCGCTCGGGAGAGACGCGATCATGGCGGGCAACAGCGGCAAAACCACGACCCGCAAGGCGGCGCCGAAACCCGCCGCCGCCAGGAAACCCGCCGCGAAGAAACCCGCCGCCGCCGAGGCCCCTCGCGCCGCGCCGCCGCCGCCGCCAGACTACGCGGCCACGCCCGACCCGGCCGCCTTCCTGTCCTCCGAACAGCGCCAGGCGATGGAGAAGCTGTCAGCCAACCTCGCCCGGGCCGCCGTCACCGCCCAGGGCGCCATCGCCGAGGCCGCCTTGCGCCAGGCCGACAGTCCCGCCGCCCTCAGCCCCGACCCCTTCCATGTGGCGCCGGCCCTGACCGATGTGATGGGCCGCCTCGCCGCCCAGCCCGACCGGCTGCTGCGGGCCCAGGCCGACCTGTTCTCGCGCTACCTCGACCTGTGGCAGACCACCACCCGCCGGATGGGCGGCGAGCAGGTCGAGCCGGTGATCGAGGCGCCCAAGGGCGACAAGCGGTTCAACGATCCCGAATGGGGCGCCCATCCCGTCTATGACGTGATGAAGCAGTCCTACCTGTTGACCAGCGGCTGGCTGAACAGCCTGGTGGCCGAGGTCGAGGGCGTCGATCCGCTGGAAAAGCGTCGCGTCGAGTTCTTCATCAAGATGCTCACCGACGCCATCTCGCCATCCAACTTCCTGCTGTCCAACCCGGCGGCGCTGAAGGAAGCCATGAGCAGCGGCGGCGAGAGCCTGGTGCGCGGCATGGACAACTTCGCCGCCGACCTCGAACGCGGCGGCGGCCAGCTGCACATCAGCCAGACCGACATGGAGCAGTTCAAGGTCGGCGAGAACGTCGCCACCGCCCCGGGCAAGGTGGTCTATCAGAACGACATTCTGCAGCTGCTGCAGTACCAGCCGACCACCGAACAGGTGCGCGAGATCCCGCTGCTGCTGTTCACCCCGTGGATCAACAAGTTCTACATCACCGACCTGCGGCCCGATAACAGCCTGATCCGCTGGCTGACCGGCCAGGGCTTCACGGTCTTCGTCACCAGCTGGGTCAATCCGGACGAGACGCTCGCGGCCAAGACCTTCGAGAACTATCTGGTCGAGGGCATCTACGACGCCACCAGCCAGGTGATGAAGCAGTGCGGGACCGACAGGGTGAACACCGTCGGGTATTGCATCGGCGGCACCCTGCTCTCCTGCGCCCTCGCCCACATGGCGGCGACGGGCGACAAGCGGATCCAGTCGGCGACCTTCTTCGCCGCCCAGCAGGACTTCGAGGAGGCCGGCGACCTGAAGCTGTTCGTCGATGACGCCTGGCTCAAGTCGATCGAGGAGACCATGGACCAGTCGGGCGGCTTCCTGCCCGGCAAGTCGATGGCCGACACCTTCAATTCGCTGCGCGGCAACGACCTGATCTGGTCGTTCTTCGTCAACAACTACCTGATGGGCAAGGAGCCGAAACCCTTCGACCTGCTGTTCTGGAACAGCGACCAGACGCGCATGCCCAAGGCGCTGCACCTGTTCTATCTGCGCAACTTCTACAAGGACAACGCCCTGGCGAAGGGGCGGCTGACCCTGGCCGGAGAGACGCTGGACCTGGGCAAGGTCCAGACCCCGATCTACGTCCAGTCCTCACGCGACGACCACATCGCGCCGTTCAAGAGCATCTATCGCGGGGCGAAGCTGTTCGGCGGGCCGGTCAAGTTCACCATGGCCGGCAGCGGCCACATCGCCGGGGTGATCAACCATCCGGACGCCAGGAAGTACCAGCACTGGACCAACGACGCCCTCCCCGCCACCGTCGCCGAATGGCAGGCCGGGGCCGTCGAGCATCCCGGCAGCTGGTGGCCGCACTGGGCGGCATGGCTCAACGAGCGGTCCGGCGACTCTGTGCCGGCGAGAGACCCGTCGAAGGGCCCGCTCGGCAAGCCGCTGGAGGATGCGCCGGGGAGCTTCGTGAAGGTGCGGAGCTAACCCTCACTTCGTCATCGTCGGACTTGTTCCGACGACCCATGATCTCGCTATCGACCGAATGGGGCAGGCGCGACCGCCGCGTCCACTCGCGCGGCGCCGTGTGCTTGGGTCGTCGGAACAAGTCCGACGATGACGGATGGGGGTTTGCGTCAGAGATAGAGCTCGAACTTCGGCCGTTCCCAGCTGATGCCATCGCCTGGCGGGCTCACGCCGATGTCGACCGCCCCCATCCGCCGATAGAACCCCGCCGCTTCCGGATTGGAGCTGATCACCACCCGCGTCGCGCCCAGGGCCCTCGCCCGAGCGGCCATATGCTCGAGCAGGCGGCGGCCAAGACCCGTCCCCTGGCTGTCGTTGGCGGTGAAGAACAGGTCCAGCTCCTGATCCGCGCCATGCGGGATCAGGGCGTAGAACCCCGCGACCGCGCCGTCGTCCTCCGCCACCCAGACCTCATGGCCATCGTCTGGCACCGACCAGCCACCGGCGAAGGCGACGATCATCGCCCGGGCCTCGGCCCGCTCGTAGCCGTTGCTCCCCGCCATCATCGCCCGCAGGGCCGGCGTGTCGGCGGGGATAGCCCGCCGGACAGTCACAGGCCGGCGGCCTCGGGCAGGCCGAGCATCAGATTCAGGTTTTGCACCGCCGCGCCGCTGGCGCCCTTGCCCAGGTTGTCCAGCTGGGCCACCAGCCGCGCCTGGCGGCCGGTCTCGGAGCCGAACACGTACAGCTTCATGCGGTTGGTGCCATTGAGCCCCTCGGGGTCGAGGGTCTTCAGCGCTTCGCATTCCTTGAGGGGCACGACCTCGACGAAGACCTCGCCGCGATAATGCTGCTGCAGCGCCGCGTGGATGTCGCGCAGGTCCGGCCCGGCGCCGACCTGGTCCAGGTGCAGAGGCAGCTCAACCAGCATGCCCTGGGCGTAGCGGCCGACCGAGGGCGCGAACAATGGCCGGGTCAGGAGGCCCGCGCGGACCTGGATTTCGGGCACATGCTTGTGCTCCAGCCCCAGGGCGTAAATCCGGTAGGGAACGGTTGTATAGGACGGGCCGCCCACGTCCTCGAACTCGGCGATCATCGCCTTGCCGCCGCCGGTGTAGCCGCTGATGGCGTTGATGCTGACGGCGAAGTCGGCCGGCATCAGGCCGGCCTGGATCAACGGCCGGACCAGGGCGATGGCGCCGGTCGAGTAGCAGCCGGGGTTGGACACCCGCCTGGCCGCCTTGACCGCCGCCCGCTGGCTCTTGCAGAGTTCCGGAAAGCCGAAGGTCCAGCCTTCGGCCGTGCGGTGGGCCGTCGAGGCGTCGATGACCTTGACCGCCGGATTGCTGATCAGGCCGACCGCCTCCCGCGCGGCATCGTCGGGCAGGCAGAGGATCACCACATCAGCAGCGTTGAGCAGCTCCGCCCGGGCGCCGGCGTCCTTGCGGCGCTCCGGCGCGATCGACAGCAGCTCGAGATCCGAGCGGCCAGCCAGCCGCTCGCGGATCTGCAGGCCGGTGGTGCCGGCTTCGCCATCGATGAAGACCTTGGGCGTGGTCATCTGTTTGGTTGCTCCACACTGCGTGGTTCGACACGCGACCTGCGGTCGCTGCTCACCATGACGAACGTTTCAACGGCCACTCATGTTCGTCATCCTGAGCAGGCCCGAAGGGCCGTGTCGAAGGACGCACGAACGCAAAAAGAAAAAGGGCGCCCCGGTTTCCCGAAGCGCCCTTTCGCAAAACAGGTTCGCGAACGACTAGCGCTTCGAGAACTGGAAGCTCTTGCGGGCCTTGGCCTTGCCGTACTTCTTCCGCTCGACCACGCGGCTGTCGCGGGTCAGGAAGCCGTGCGGCTTGAGAGCCAGACGCAGGGTGGGCTCGTAGTAGGTCAGGGCCTTGGAGATGCCGTGGCGCACGGCGCCGGCCTGGCCGCTGAGGCCCGAACCTTCAACCGTGACGATGACGTCGAACTGGCCGACCCGGTCGGTGACCTGGAAGGGCTGGGCGAGCATCATGCGCAGCACGGGGCGGGCGAAGTAAACTTCCTGGTCCCGGCCGTTGATGGTGATCGAACCCTTGCCCGGCTTGATCCAGACGCGGGCGATGGCGTTCTTGCGCTTGCCGGTGGCGTAGGCGCGACCGAACTTGTCCAGCTTCTGGACCGCGGGCGCGGCTTCCGGAGCGGACGAGAGGCTTTGCAGAGCCTCGAAACCTTGAGCTTCGGCCATGATCTATTGGCTCCGGACGTTCTTGGCGTTCATAGCGGCGAACGCGATGGGCTCAGGGCTTTGCGCCTGGTGGGTGTGCTCGGCGCCGTTGAAGATGCGCAGGTGGGTCAGCTGCTTGCGGGCAAGCGGGCTTTCCTTGGGCAGCATGCGCTCGACGGCCTTTTCCAGCACGCGCTCGGGGAAGCGGCCCGAGAGCTGCTTGCCGGCGGTGATCTGCTTGATGCCGCCCGGGTGGCCGGTGTGGCGGTAGTAGATCTTCTGGTCGAGCTTGCGGCCGGTGAACTTCACCTTGTCGGCGTTGACCACGACGACGTAGTCGCCGCAATCGACGTTGGGGGTGTAGTCAGGGCGGTGCTTGCCGCGAAGACGCATGGCGATGAACGACGCGAGGCGGCCAACGACCACATTCTCGGCGTCGATCACGATCCACTTCTTCTCGACCTCGGCGGGCTTCAACGAAGCCGTGGTCTTCATCATGGGACTGATCCGTTGCAGGCGGAGACAAGCGGTCCCCGACGTGAGGGCGCGCTGTTACCCGCGACGATTCCGTCTGTCAACACAGGCGCACATCGCTTTCGCCGGAAACCGTTGCCGCATAAGGGAAAACTTTCGTGCGGTACGGTAATACCGAATCCAACGCGCGCGGCCGTAGTGACACCGTCACACGGGACGTCTAGCGATGGGTCGTTCGTCCGGAGTCCCTCGATGACCATTTCCCGCCGCCGCCTGCTCGGCGCCGCCTCCGCCTCTCTCGCCTTTGGCGGCCTGGCCTGCGCCCAGGACGGGTCGGGGAGTTACCGCAACGAGGTGGAGGGCTACGGGCCGCTCAAGCCGGATCCCAATGGCGTCTTCGACCTGCCAGAGGGATTCTCCTATCGCGTGGTGTCGTTCGCCGGCCAGACCATGGACGACGGCTATGTCACCCCGGGCCGGGCCGACGGCATGGCCTGTTTCGCGGGGCGCGGCTCGCGCGTCATCCTGATGCGCAACCACGAGAACGGCTACAAGCAGGTCAATCTGGGCCCGCTCGGCATCGGGCGAAGCGTGAGGAAGCGACCCAAGCCGGAAAAGGTGTTCGACCTCGACCCGTCCGGCGAGCCGATGCCCGGCGGGGTGACCCGGCTGGTCTGGGACACCAGGGCGCAGAAGCTGATCAAGCAGGAGATGGCCCTCTTCGGCACCTCGACCAACTGCAGCGGCGGGGCCACGCCGTGGGGCAGCTGGCTGACCTGCGAGGAGACCACCAATGGCCCCAAGGAGGGCCTGGGCAAGGCGCACGGCTGGGTGTTCGAGGTTCCGGCAAAGGGGCGCGGCCTGGTCGACCCGGTTCCGCTCAAGGGCATGGGCCGATTCCTGCACGAGGCGGCGGCCATCGATCCGGCGACCGGCATCGTCTATCTGACCGAGGACGCCCCCTCCCCCGACCGCGCGGGGCTGTTCTATCGCTACATCCCCAACACGCCCGGCCAGCTGGCCCTGGGCGGCCGGCTGCAGGCCCTGGCCTTCAGGGACCAGCCCGGCGCCGACGCCCGCAACTGGGACGGCAAGGTGTCCTGGAAGCAGGGCGATGTCCGCCAGACGACCTGGATCGACCTTGAGGACGTCGAGTCGCCGAACGATGACCTGCGCTTCCGCGGCCACGCCGCCGGCGCGGTGATCGTCGGGCGTGGCGAAGGCATCTTCTGGGGCAAGGGCGAGGCCTGGTTCACCTGCACCAACAGCGGGCCGGGCAAGCACGGCCAGATCCTGCGCTATCGGCCCAGCCCCGCCGAAGGCCAGCCGGGCGAGGCGGACGCTCCCGGAACCGTCGAGCTGTTCCTGGAATCGACCGATGACCGGGTGATGGACTATCCCGACAACATCACCGTGGCCCCGAACGGCCATCTGATGGTCTGCGAGGACCGCTATTCGGACGTCCTGCGCAACCACCTGCGGGGGGTCACGCCGGACGGCAAGGTCTATGCGCTCGGGCGCAACGTCTACAAGGACAACGCCGAACTGGCCGGCGTCTGTTTCTCGCCGGACGGTGGGACGATGTTCGTCAACATCTACTCGCCGGGGATCACCCTGGCGGTGACCGGCCCCTGGGCGTCGCTGAAAACCTAGAGCCGCCGCACCCGCCAGGCGAAGGCGGTGGCGACGGTCAGCAGGGCCACAGCCCCGAGCTGATGCAGCACGCCCAGCCAGAGGGGCACGCCGGCCATCAGGGTCGCCACGCCCAGCACCGCCTGCAGCAGCGCCACGCCGCCGATGGCGAGGGCCATCGCCCGGCCGTCGGGCGACAGATAGCGGTCGCGCCAGCTCAGCCCGGCCACGGTCAGCGCCCCGGCCAGCAACAGATAGCCGCCGATGCGGTGGTGCAGCTGCACCGAGGCCTGGTTGTGCGCCAGCGTGGCCCAGACGCTCTCGCCGGCGTAGGTTTGGGGAAACAGATGGCCGCCCATCAGCGGCCAGTCGTTGTAGATCAGGCCGGCGTCGGCCCCGGCGACCAGGGCGCCCAGCAGGCTCTGCAGGAACACCGCGCCGAGAAACACCAGCGAGCCGACACGCCAGCGGGTCGGGTTGCCCTGCCGGGGCTGGCCGGCCTCGGCGTCCAGTGCGGTCCAGATCAGCAGCCCGTACAGCGCCAGCGCCAGGCCCAGATGGGTCGCCAGCCGCTCGGGGGCGACCGAGACCCGGCCGGCCAGGCCGCTGGCCACCATCCACCAGCCGACCGCCCCCTGCAGCCCGCCCAGGCCCAGCATGGCCCCGCAGCGCCAGATCAGCCGGCGCGGAATGCTCTTGCGGAACAGGAAGACCACGAACGGGATGGCGAAGGCCGCGCCGACGAGCCGGCCCAGCAGCCGGTGGGTCCACTCCCACCAGTAGATGGCCTTGAAGTCGCCCAGGGTCATGCCCCGGTTGACCTGCTGGTACTGCGGGATCCGCTGGTACCTGGCGAACTCGGCCTGCCAGCCCTCCTCGCCCATCGGCGGAACGGCGCCGGTGACCGGCTTCCACTCTGTGATCGACAGGCCCGAGCCGGTCAGCCGCGTCGCGCCGCCCACCACCACCATCGCCAGCACCAGGGCCGCGACGGCCAGCAGCCAGACGGCGACCGGGCGAGACCGGTCCGAACGCAGGAAAGAGGTCATGACGCGTCTTTCAGGGGCGCGAAGCGCTTACAGGGCGCGGTTCCCTACGCCGCTCGCGCGACGGGGTCCAGAGCGGTGACGTGGCCCGGTTCGACTGGCATGCTCACCGCATGACGAGCCTTGGCCTGTTCATTGTCGCGGTGATCGGCCTCGTCGCCGGAGCAGTGGGGCGCGCGATGCTGCTCGGACGGCCTTCCCGGTTCGCCGCGCTGGCGGCCGGCGTCGCCGGGGCCGTTGTCGGACCGCCCTTGGCCGGGGCGTTGGGCTATCCGCTCACGGCGCTCTGGCAGCTGGCGCTCGCCGCCCTGGCAGGCGCCATCATCCTGCTGGGGGCGACGCAGCTCCTGCGGCGGCGCTGACGGCGGAACCTCGGCAGTCGCCCCGCATTCCTTGGCCTACGGGCAACCCAGGAAGGAAGCGGGCGCATGGAAGGCATCAACTGGATCGTGGTCATCCTGGTCGGCATCTTCGCCGGCTGGATCGCCGAGCGGATCATGAACCGCAGCCACGGCATTCTCACCAATCTCATCGTCGGCCTGGTCGGCGCCTTTGTCGGCCACTGGCTGGCCGGCGTGCTGGGCATCGCCTATTCGGGCCTGATCCCCAGCCTGATCGCCGCGGTGGCCGGCGCGGTGGTCCTGCTGTTCATGCTGGGCCTCTTCAAACGCCGCTAGGTCTGGCGTAAGGCCCCGGCGGCGGGATCGACCGCCGTCGGAGGCCCCATGAACCCGCGCATCAGGAAGCTCGTCGGGATGGTCGCCATTCTGCTCTTCCTTGTTCTCTATGTGAGCGCCGCGGTGGCCATCGCCGACCACCTGCCGAGGCATCCGGCCGTATCGCTGATCTATTTCGCGATCGTCGGCGTGGCCTGGGGCCTGCCGCTGTTTCCGCTGATGAGCTGGATGAACCGGGAGCCGAAGCCGAAAGATTGAGGCGGGGGAGAAGATGGTCGGAGCGACAGGATTCGAACCTGCGACCCCTTGACCCCCAGTCAAGTGCGCTACCAGGCTGCGCCACGCTCCGACATCTTCTCCGGGGGCCGCGAACGACCACCGTGGGGAGCGCCCTTATAGGGACCGACCCCGGCCCCGGCAACTCGAATTCAGCGGCCCTTGAGCAGCCCGTCGAGACGGGCCTTCACCGCCTCCAGATCGGCCAGGGCGAAGCTCAGCCGATCGCGCGCCTCGCCGCCGAGATCCACCGCGTTCTCAGGCGCGAAGGCCGCTTCCGCGATGGCTGACGGGGCCGGGATGCCATCGCCGGCGCCGGCCAGCCGACGGACGCCCTGCTCCTTGTGCAGCTTCTGCACGCCCTTGATCGTGTAACCCTCGTCATGCAGCAGGGCGCGCACCCCGCGCAGCACGGCGATGTCCTGCGGCCGGTAGAACCTCCGGCCGCCGGCCCGTTTCATCGGGCGGATGAACGAGAACTTGGTCTCCCAGAAACGAAGAACGTGCTGGGGCACGCCGAGCTCGTCGGCGGCTTCCGAGATGGTGCGGAAGGCGTGGGGGCCCTTCGCCACCGGGGGCCCTAGTCGCTCAGGGCGCGGTCGATCCGCGCCTTCATGACCTGCGAGGCGCGGAAACCGATCACCCGGCGGGGCTCGATCTCGGCCGGCTCGCCGGTCTTGGGATTACGCCCCATGCGGGCGCGTTTGGCGCGGACCTGGAACACGCCGAAGCCGGACAGTTTGACGGTTTCGCCGCGCTCGAGCGCTTCAGCCACCAGGTCCAGCGTGCGCTCGACCAGGCCGCCGCAATCCTGGCGGGTCAGTCCGACTTCTTCGTGGACCGCTTCCGTCAGTTCCGCCCGCGTAAGGGTTTCGCCCTTCATGCCCCGCTCCCAGCCCTGATAACCATCAGGTGCATGAGCCGATTGGCCCGTCAAGTCAAAGGGTTCCCGCCGCCAGCGGATTTGGCGTGCACGGCTTCGCCGCTTCACTGGCCAGGCCTTGTGAAGGTGGGGAGGGCGCGGAGCGCTTCGACCTCAGCGGGTGCTGAGGGGGTGGTAGGTGTTCTGAGAGTGCCGAGGCCGTCACGCTCCGCGAAGTCCGTTATCCGGGTGCTGCGGTAGGCAGCCCGCTTAAGGCTTAGCCGCATCGACCCCCGGCGGGCGGGTGGTGGCTAACCATCCCCGGAACGCATGCGTAACCCCCGCATGCCTGCCGCTCATCCGGCCAGGGGTCGTTCGGTTCCAGCTCCGTCGCGATGCCACTGGCGGCGACGGAGCGCCTTCACGACTGGCGCCAACGAACTTCCCGCTCGAACTCCACCCCGCCGCCGCATCGGATCGCCTGGCCTAGCGCCCTCCCCGTGCAGCGGGATGAGGGGAAGAATAGGGGCGGTGCGGAGGGTGATGCGTATTCGCGGTTTTCCCTCGGCGTTGTCCTAAAAGACGTCAACGAAATCAAACGCTTGTGAATCGTGAGTCCGCCATCCCCCACGGCGCAGGGACCTGGGCCAACGGCGAGACCCGCCATTGACCGCTTGGCGGAGCATGATTTCGGGGACCGGTTGAACTCAAGAACGGGCTTCGCCCGCCGCGACGCGGCAGCCCGAAGGGCGTCCTTGACTTCGACCGGCCCCCGAAAAGACCATTCCATCAAGCGCTCGATGGGGCGCAGTGACCCGGGCTTTGAGCGGCAAAGCGGACGGCTCTGTCGGGCCCTACAGCCGAATAACGCAGGCGCCCCAGGTCAGGCCGCCGCCCATGGCCTCGATCAGCAACAGGTCGCCCTTCTTGATCCGGCCGTCGGCCATGCCGTGGGCCCAGGCCAGCGGGATCGAGGCGGCCGAGGTGTTGGCGTGGTCGGCGACGGTCTGGATAACCTTCTGCTCGTCGATGCCCAGCCGGTGGGCGACGCCCTTGAGGATGCGCTCATTGGCCTGGTGCGGGATGAACCAGTCGATGTCCGACACCTGGATGCCGGCCTGGGCGGCCGCGGCCACGACCGCTTCGGAGATGTTGATCACCGCGTGCTTGAAGACCTGGTTGCCCAGCATGCGCAGCTTGCCGACCGTGCCGGTGGTCGACGGGCCGCCGTCGACATAGAGCAGGTCCTGTTTGGTCCCGTCGCAGCGCAGGGCAAAGCCCAGCAGGCCGCGGTCGGCGGTGGTCCCCTCGCCTTCGCCCGGCTCCAGCACCACGGCGCCGGCGCCGTCGCCGAACAGCACGCAGGTGCCGCGATCGGTCCAGTCCATCAGCCGGGTCATGGTCTCGGCCCCGATCACCAGGGCGCATTTGGAATGCCCGCGCCCGACGAAGCCGTCAGCGACGGTCAGGGCGTAGACGAAGCCAGAGCAGACGGCCTGGACATCGAAGGCGATGCCCACGGGACAGCCCAGCTTGCGCTGGACGATGGCGGCGGTGGCCGGGAAGGTCAGGTCGGCGGTGGTGGTGGCGACCACGATCAGATCGACATCGGCGGCGGTCTTGCCGGCGGCCTCCAGGGCCTTCTTCGCCGCCTCGACGGCGAGGTCGGACACGGCCTGGTCTTCCGAGGCGCGATGGCGCTGACGGATGCCGGTGCGTTCGCGCACCCAGTCGTCCGTGGTGTCGACAATCTTGGCCAGGTCGTCGTTGGTCACGATGGTCTCGGGAAGATACCCGCCCACCCCGGTCACGACGCTACGCAGAACACTCACTCGGCGGCTCCCTCGACCGGCGCGGGGCCGGCTGTCTCGGACAGTGTGGCGGTCAGGCGCTGGATATTGCGATCGATCTCGCCGGCGAAGTCGCCGCGCGCCAGTTCGGCGGCCACCCGGATAGCGCTGGCGAAGCCCCTGGCGTCCGCGCTTCCGTGGCTTTTTACGACAATCCCGTTCAGGCCCAGCAGCGGGGCGCCGTTGACCGCGCCCGGGTCCATCCGCTTGCGCATCCGGTTCAGGCCGGCGGTGGCGAACAGCGCCCCGATCAGCTCCAGCGGCCCGGAGGTGAAGGTCGCCTTCAGCTCGCTGGCGAAGAACCGGGCCAGACCCTCGGCGGTCTTCAGGGCGATGTTGCCGGTGAAGCCGTCGGTGACGATCACGTCGACCGTGCCCTTGGCGATGTCGTTGCCCTCGACGAAGCCGCGGTAGTCGAGGTCGAAGGTCCCGGCGCGCAGCAGGGCGTGCGCCCCGCGCACCTCCTCGTGGCCCTTTTCCTCCTCCGACCCCACGTTCAGCAGGCCCACCGTCGGCCGGACCGACCCGTGAATGGCGTGATGGAAGGCCGCGCCCATGATGGCGAACTCAACCAGCTGCTCGGCGTCGCTCTCGACGTTGGCCCCCACGTCCAGCACGGCGGTGACGCCGTTCAGCGTCGGCCAGCTGGCGACGATGGCCGGACGGGCGATTCCCGCGGCCATGCGCAGCACCAGCTTGGAGATGGCCATCAGGGCGCCGGTGTTGCCGGCGGAGACGGCGGCCCTGGCCTGGCCGTCCTTGACCGCCTCGACCGCGTTCCAGACGCTGGAGCCCTTGCCCCGGCGCATGGCCTGGGCGGGCTTCTCGTCCATCGAGATGGCCTTGTCGGTGTGGCGCACCTCGCTGGCGGCCCTGGCGGCCGGGAATTTGGCCAGCTTGGCGTTGATCCGCGCCTCGTCGCCGTGCAGCAGGAAGCGCAGATCGGGCATGGCCCGGGCCGCGATATCGACGCCCGGGATGACGATGGAGGGACCGTGGTCCCCGCCCATGGCGTCAATTGAAATGACGAGGTTTTGGGGCAATGCCGGTCGCGATTCCGTTGCGAACCCCGACTTGGGGCGAAGCCGCCGGAACTTACCCCCGCACGGCGGCGATGCAACCCCGGCGGCGCGCCTAATCCGCCGGGTCGTCCTTCTTCAGGGTCCGCAGCACCGCGAAGGGCGACAGGTCGGTGTCGTCGCTTGGCGCGATGAACTCCGCGCCCGGCTTGCGGGGAAAGGGATCCAGCTCCAGCGCCAGATGCTCGACGACATAGGCGCCAAGGTCGATATCCTCGCCCTCAAGCACATCGGGCGGATCGTCCGCCTCCGGATCGAGCTCAATTTCGTCGGCCTCTTCCTGGGGCGCGTTGATGCTGCCGGGCGGCAGGACGCGAATTACGAATTCGCCCTCGGCTGATTCCTCGAAGTCTTCGGCGGTGACGCTGCAGGTCTGGGTGATCTCGGCGGTGAACCGGCCGTCGATCTCGGCCCCGTCCATCCAGGGCTTGAGGCGCAACTCGGCGGTCAGGGACTGGATCGAGACCAGCCCCAACAGCCGGGCGATGCGCGCCCGCGCCAGTTCGTCAGCCTCCAGGGTCCGTTTCACCGGGCCACGGCTGACCTCGCTGAACCGGATCGTCTCGCGCCAGGGCGAATCGCTGACCATCACGCGGCCTCCCAGATGACGTCGCCGGCCAGCAGGCCCGGGACCGATTGCCGCGACAGCGCGTCGCGGGCGGTAGTGACATAGGCGGTGAACCCGGCGGCGGTCTCGGCCCGGCCCTCGAGCACGGTGCGAGTCATCAGGTCGGTCAGCGCCGCGAGGTCCGGTTGCGCCACGGCCTCCTCGAACGCTTTCAGCCGGCCGTAGAAGGCCTTGCCCAGCGCCTTGACCCGCTTGGCCACCGCGGTGTCGCCTACGCCAAGCTCCCGAAACGCGTCGTCGAGCCCCTGAATGTAACGGTCAAACAGGATCTGCCGCGCCTCGGCGGCCAGGCCGGTCTCACCCTTGAGCCGCTCGACCAACAGGATGACGTGCAGGGTGTAGAGCTCGAACCGCCCTTCCCGCGTGTCGGCGACACCGCCGACGGCTTAGAAATGGGGCTTGCGCGACTGCCCCGCGGCGGCGGCGTAGAGCGCCTCGCCCGCCCGTTTGGCGGGGTTTGGCCTGAAAAGCCGCTGCAGCATCTCGCGTCTCGCCTCGATTTCGCCGCCAGGTGAGCCTAAGGCGGGCATTGAACTAAGCCCGCGCGGGCGATAGGTCAAAGACCAGCGCCACCAGCGCCCACCGGGAGCCGATATGTTTCGTAAAGCCGCCCTCGCCGCCCTCGCCGCCGTCACCCTGACGTCGATGGGCGGCTGCATGCCGATGACCGCCTATTCCGGGTTTCAGGCCATCGAAGTCAATCCGGCTGACCTGAAGGTGGGCGAAGACACCAAGTCCACCGTGCTGGGCAAGCTGGGCTCGCCCTCGGCGACCTCGACCTTCGACCCGAACGTCTGGTTCTACATGAGCCAGATCACTGACCGGGTCGCCTTCTACCAGCCGCGCGTGGCCAAGCGGAACATCTACGCGGTGACCTTCGACAAGGCCACCGAGCAGCTGGTGTCGGTCAACGCCTACACCCTGCGCGACGGCAAGGTGTTCGCCTACAACAGCCGCGAAACCCCGACCCGCGGCCGCGAGCTGAGCATCCTTGAGCAGCTGCTTGGCAACGTCGGCCGGGGCGGCATGCTGCCGCGCGACGAGAGCGAGGGCGTTCCGGGCAACCGTCCGGGCGACCGGGGCAACTAGCCGGTCCACGGCGCCTTCAGGGCCTTGCGGCCCAGACAACAACGCCCCGGAGATCGCTCTCCGGGGCGTTTTCGTATTGCCAGGCCGGCGGTCGGGGGCGGACCCGGAGGCCCGCCCCTGATGTCCTAGCCGTGGGCCAGGACGGCCAGCAGCAGCAGGGCCACGATGTTGGCGATCTTGATCATCGGGTTCACGGCCGGACCCGAAGTGTCCTTGTAGGGATCGCCGACGGTGTCGCCGGTCACGGCGGCCTTGTGGGCTTCAGAGCCCTTGCCATGCGTGACGCCGTCGCTGTCGGTGAAGCCTTCCTCGATCACCTTCTTGGCGTTGTCCCAGGCGCCGCCGCCCGAGGTCATCGAGATGGCGACGAACAGGCCGGTAACGATCACGCCCATGAGCATGGCGCCGAGGCTGGCGAAGGCGTTGATCTTGCCCGCGATCGAATTGATCACGAAGAACAGCACCACCGGGGACGCGACCGGCAGCAGCGAGGGGACGATCATTTCCCGGATCGCGGCCTTGGTCAGGATGTCCACGGCCTTGCCGTACTCGGGCTTGACCTCGCCGGTCATGATCCCGGGGTTCTCGCGGAACTGGCGACGAACCTCGACCACCACGGCCTGGGCCGCGCGGCCGACGGCGGTCATCGACATGCCGCCGAACAGGAACGGCAGCAGGCCGCCGAACAGCAGGCCGACCACGACGTAGGGGTTGGAGAGGTCGAAGGTCACCGCGCCCAGATTGTGGAAGAAGCTTCCCTCAACGGCTTCGGCGGTGAAGAACTTCAGGTCTTCGGTGTAGGCGGCGAACAGCACAAGAGCGCCCAGGCCGGCCGAACCGATGGCGTAGCCCTTGGTCACGGCCTTGGTGGTGTTGCCCACGGCGTCGAGGGCGTCTGTGGTGACGCGGACTTCCTTGGGAAGGCCGGCCATCTCGGCGATGCCGCCGGCGTTGTCGGTCACCGGACCAAAGGCGTCGAGGGCGACGATGAAGCCGGCCAGCGACAGCATCGAGGTCACCGCGATGGCGATGCCGAAGAGGCCCGCGAAACCGTAGGTGATGATGATGCCGGCGATGATCACCAGCGCCGGGGCGGCGCAGGCTTCCAGCGACATGGCCAGGCCCTGGATCACGTTGGTGCCGTGGCCGGAGACCGAGGCCTGGGCCACCGACTTCACCGGACGGAAGCCCGTGCCGGTGTAGTATTCGGTGATGACCACAATCAGGGCGGTGATCACCAGGCCGGTGATGCCGCACCAGAACAGCTCCATCGCGCCGTAGGCCTTGGCCACGCCGCCGAAGGGCGTGAACTCGATCGGGGCGGTCACGAACATCGGGAACAGGAAGTACAGGGCGATCGCCGACAGCACGCCGGTGACGACCAGGCCCTTGTACAGGGCGCCCATGATGTTCTGGCTCTTGCCCAGGCGGACGAAGAAGGCGCCGATGATCGAGGTGACGATGCCGACGGCGCAGATGGCCAGGGGCAGCAGCATCATCGCCGAGAGCAGTTCCGGCGTCTCGCGGAAGAAGATGGCGGCCAGGACCATGGTGGCGACGGTGGTCACCGCATAGGTCTCGAACAGGTCGGCGGCCATGCCGGCGCAGTCGCCGACGTTGTCGCCGACGTTGTCGGCGATGGTCGCGGCGTTGCGGGGATCGTCCTCGGGAATGCCGGCTTCAACCTTGCCGACCATGTCGCCGCCGACGTCGGCGCCCTTGGTGAAGATGCCGCCGCCCAGACGGGCGAAGATTGAGATGAGCGAGGCGCCGAAGCCCAGCGAGACCAGCGAGTCGATGACCGTGCGGTCGGTCGGCGCGAGGCCCACGTGCTTGGTCAGGATGGCGTAGTAGCCGGCGACGCCGATCAGGGCGAGGCCCGCCACCAGCATGCCGGTGATGGCGCCGGAGGTGAAGGCGACGTTCAGGCCCTTGGCGAGACTCTCGGACGAGGCCTGGGCGGTGCGGACGTTGGCGCGCACCGAGATCAACATCCCGACGAAGCCGGCGGCGCCCGACAGGATGGCGCCGATGGCGAAGCCGACCGGCTGCTCCCAGGACTTGAAGAACCAGGCCAGCAGGGCGATGACGACGACGCCGACCAGACCGATGGTGGTGTACTGGCGGTTCAGATAGGCCTGCGCGCCCTCCTGAATGGCGGCGGCGATTTCCTGCATCCGCGCGTTACCGGGAGACTTGCGCAACAGCGCCATGGTCTGGAGCCCGCCGTATACGACGGCGGCCAGACCGGCGAGGTTCGCCAGAAGGAGAAAGTCCATGGTTCCAAGAGCCCCTTGTTACAGCCCCGGAGGTTCCCGCGCGGCCGCTGGCCGCCGGTCGGGTCCCCCGATTTGCTTTGAATAGACGCCGACAGGCGGCGCCCCCTTGCGAGAAAGACGCCCGTCTTTGCCAAAAGCGGGCGGTCTAGGCAACCGCCTGTTCCGTTTGCGGAAATCAGTGGGCCGCGGCGGGGGGGCGCGGCAGGCGGCTGCGCTGCTTGGGGGTCTGCGAAACCAGGGTCACCGAGGCGAGGTAGCGGGCCGGGACGATTAGCGCCGCCTCGCGCATCAGGGACGCCTTCATGCGCGCCTCGTCGATCACCGTGTAGTCGGTGGCCTTGGTGAAGGGTGTGCGGTGCGCGGCGCGGATCAGGGCGTCGCGGAACCAGGGCTCCTTCTCGCGCAGCTTCAACGCATCGGCCCCGGGCGCCAGGTTGATGCGCACCTGGACGAAGACGTAGTTGATCAGCCGGCCGTTCAGCACGATGGGCAGGGCCACCGGCGACAGGTCGACATATTGGCTGGCGGGCGCCTTGCCGCCTTCCGGCGCGCCGCTGGCCCGCGCCGCGCTGGCGGCGAGGATGAGAGGCAGGGCGGCGAGAATCTGGCGACGGCGCATGGAGCCACCCTCGCCCGCCGTGGTGAAAGCCCGGTTAACCGTGGGTCCAGCCGAGCCGTTCGACAGGGACCTCGGCGCCCTTGAAGGCGACCTCCACGCCCCGCCCGGCGACGAAGACCCCCACGATCGTGAAACCGGCCGGGACGGGCTGGTCGGCCGGAAGGGCGCAAACGATCTCGTAGTCATCGCCGCCGGTCGCCATCGCGACCAGGGCCGCCACGACATCGGGCTGCTGGCCCAGCCAGGTCGCGCCCGGGCCGGAAACGGGCATGCGCTCGAGGCTGATCTCGACCCCGCAACCGCTGGCGGTGGCCAGATGCCCGGCATCGGCCAGCAGGCCGTCGGACACGTCAGCGGCCGCGCGGGCGCGGGTTCGCAGCGGTTCGATCAGGTCGATACGGGGCCGGGGGAGCCGGTACCGGTCCGCGAGCGTCGGGCTGTCAATCTCGCCCCGCGCCGCCTTCAGCCCCAGCCAGCCGTCGCCGATCGGACCGCTGACGGCGAGCAGATCACCCGGCCGCGCGCCGCCGCGCAGCACCGCCCTGCCCTGTGGGACCCAGCCCAGCATCGTCGCGGTCAGGCAGAACGGCCCCGGCGTCGAGACCGTGTCGCCGCCCAGCAGCGTCAGGCCGTAGGTCTCGCCATCTTCCGCCAGGCCCCTCACGAACTGCTCACGGTCCACCCAGGTCGTCCCGGCCGGCCAGGCGGTGGTGAGGATGTAGCCGTACGGCTCCGCCCCCTTTGCGGCGAGATCCGACAGATTCACCCGGAGCAACTTGCGGGCTGTCAGGTCCAGCGGATCGTCGGGCAGGAAATGCACCCCGGCGACCAGGGCGTCCTTGGTCACCACCAGGTCGAAGCCGGGCCGCGAGGGGATCACGGCGGCGTCGTCGAGCAGATCGAGCGCTTCCGGCGCGCCCCGGGTCAGGGGGCGGAGGAGCCGCGCGATCCAGTCGAACTCACCCCCGGGCATCGCGGGCGAGGCCATCGAGAGCGCCGTTGACGAAGCCCGGCTCGGGTCCCTCGAAGAAGGACTTGGCGATCTCGACATATTCGTCGATGGCCACTTCCACCGGCACGTCCGGGCGCTTCATCAGCTCCCAGCCGCCGGCGCGCAGGATGGCCCGCAGAGTGGCGTCAAGCCGCTCCAGCCGCCAGCCGGTCGCCAGGCGATGGGTCACGGCGCTGTCGATGGCGTTCTGGGCGCTGACCACGCCATGGACCAGTTCGGAAAAGAACACCTCGTCGGCCTCGGCCAGGGTTTCACCCTCGAGGTCGCCGTCGAAACGGTGGTCGGTGAATTCACGGACCACGGCCTCGACGCCGGTTCCGGCCAGTTCCATCTGGTACAGGGCCTGGACGGCGGCCAGGCGGGCCACCGTGCGGGCGCGGCGGGCCTTGGCGCTCAAGGGCGCGGCCTTGCCCTCGGTGGCGGCGACCAGCTTCTCGTAGGCGTCGCGCAGCGAGGCCGGCTTGCTGTCGCCGGTCACTTGTCGCCCCCGATCAGGCGGTTGCGGATGCTCAGCACCTCCAGGCACGCGCGGGCCGCGCCGCCGCCCTTGTCGCCCTCGGAGACGCGCGCACGGGCCCAGGCCTGCTCCTCGTCCTCGACGGTCAGGATGCCGTTGCCGATGGCCAGCCGCTTGCGCGTGGCCAGGTCCATCAGGCCGCGCGACGACTCATTGGACACGATCTCGA
>JACRBD010000308.1 GCA_016234625.1 Caulobacterales bacterium
GCAACCTGGTGACCAACGCCACCTGGGACGACGTCTGGCTCAACGAGGGCTTCACCAGCTACGTCGAGAACCGGATCATGGAGGTGCTCTACGGGCCCGAGCGGGCGGCAATCGAGGCCGATCTCAGCTGGGACGAGCTGCGGCAGGGCGTGGCCACGCGGCCGGCGGCCGAAGTGACCCTGTTCGGCGCCGGCACGGGCGTGGCCTACACCAAGGGCGAGGCCTTCCTGCGGATGCTGGAGCACGCCGTCGGCCGCGAGCGCTGGGACGCCTGGCTGCGCGGCTATTTCGACCGCTACGCCTTCCAGCCGCAGACCACCGCCGGCTTCGTCGCCGACCTGCGGGCCAACTTGGTCAAGGGCGACACGGCCCTGGAGGCGAAGCTGCAGCTGGACGAATGGCTCTACCAGCCGGGCATTCCGTCGGGGGCCTATCACCTCGCCTCGCCGGCCCTGTTGAAGGTCGACGCGGCGCGGGCGGCCTTCCTCGCCGGCGGGCCGGCGGCGGCCATCCCCGGCAAGACCTGGACGACCCAGGAGTGGCAGCGGTTCCTGACCGGCCTGCCGCGCAAGCTGACCGACGCCCAGCTGGCCGAGCTGGACGCCGCCTTCGGCCTGTCGGCCTCGACCAACGCCTATGTCCGCGCCGGCTGGCTGCAGCTGGTGGTGGCCAACCGGTACGAGCCGGGCCTGCCGTCGCTGGAGGCATTCCTCAAGAGCAACGGCCGGGGCCTTTTCCTCAACCCGCTGTACAACGGCCTGCTCCGGGACAAGCCCTGGGGCCCGCCGCTGGCCCGCCGCTATTTCGAGGCGTCCAGAGGCGGCTATCACCCGGCGCTGGCGGCCGGCATTGAGCGGCGCATCGCGGCGGCGGAGACGCCGTAGGCGGTGGAGACGTAGCCGCTCAGCCGAAGACCTTCAGCGTCACATTCAGGATCGTCACCAGGGTGGCGATGCCGCCCAACAACGCCCAGGTCTGTTGGCGCATCTTGTCGCCAATCTCGGCGCGGAAGCTGGCAAAGTCGGCCCTAATATCTGCACGAAGCTGGTCCAGCTCCGCCTTCCTGGCCATATCCGCGATATCCGACCGCAGGGCTTGGATTTCCGTCCTGGTGGTCACGCTCAGCAATTCGAGGTCACTCTTCGTCGCCATGTCAGCGACGTCCGCCTTCGTCGCCAGATGGCTGATGTCGGGCATCGTGGCGGCGTGCTGAAACACCGACACGACCGCCTCTGCCACGCCTTCCGGCATGCCCGCTTCGCGGAGCTGTTTGGAGGCGCTGAGGGTGTCGAAGACGAACGGCGTCATGACAACAACCTAAAAGGGTGTTCTAGTTTTGTCTACCCTGACCTGTTCACGAGGTCGCGAGCCCGTCAGTCCCTCGGGACCGGCCGCTCCAGCTCTTCCAGCGCCTCGGCCAGCACGTCCATGCGCTTGGCGAGCGCCGTGGCGGCGTCGCGGAGGCCCTGGTTGTAGAAGCGCGGGCCGATCCGTTCGGCCATGAAGTCGAGCAGGAACTCGGCGTCCAAGCCGCCGATTTCCACGTCCAGCTCGTCCTTGAGATAGGCCCTTAGCCGGCGGGCCAGCAGCTCGCGGTCGGGCTTGTCGATCGCCGGGTCGGCCATGGCCCTAGCCGATCTTTCCGAAGCACCAGGCGAGGATCGACTTCTGGGCGTGGATGCGATTCTCCGCCTCGTCCCAGACCAACGACCGGGGCCCGTCGATGACCGCGTCGCTGACCTCCTCGCCCCGGTGCGCCGGCAGGCAGTGCAGGAACACCGCCCGGCTGTCGGCCACCGCCATCAGGCGCTCGTCGACCTGATAGGGCTCGAAGGCGTCCAGGCGTTCCGCACCATCGACGTCGCCCATCGACACCCAGGTGTCGGTGACCACGCAGTCGGCGCCCTCGACCGCCGCGCGGGGGTCGTCGGTCATCTCGATCCGCCCCTGCTGTTCGGCCGCCCGCTGCAGGTCGTAGAGGTCCGGGTGATAGGCCGCCGGGCAGGCGATGTTCAGCTTGAAGCCGAGCTTGGGCGCGGCATGGATGAAGCTGGCGCAGACGTTGTTGCCGTCCCCGACCCAGGCGATGGTCTTGCCGGTGATCGGCCCGCGATGCTCCTCGAAGGTGAGGATGTCGGCGAGGATCTGGCAGGGGTGGCTCCTGTCGGTCAGGCCGTTGATCACCGGAACCGTTGCGTGCTGGGCGAAGCGTTCCACGTCCTCGTGCCGGTTGGCGCGGATCATCACCGCGTCAACCATGCGCGACAGCACCCTGGCGGTGTCCTCGATGCTTTCGCCCCGGCCCAGCTGCATGTCGGCCGAGGTCGAGATGATCCCCGCCCCGCCCAGCTGGCGGATCGCCGCGTCGAAGCTGAAGCGGGTGCGGGTGGAGTTCTTCTCGAAGATCATCGCCAGGGTCCGGCCTTCGCCGGGCGCGTCGGCGTCGACCCGCGCCTGGGTCCAGCCCTTGCGGGCCGCCTTGCGGGCGCGGGCGTCGTCGAGAATGACCCGCAGGTCCGAGGACTCGAGCTTCCAGATGTCGAGGAAGTGGCGGACGGCGCTCATGCCGCCGCCTTGGCCCGCGCGACCTCGCAGGTGCGCTCGAGCTTCTCGACAGCCTCGCGGGCCTCCTCGACGGTCAGCAGCAGCGAGGGCAGCAGGCGCACGCAGTTGTCGCCGCCGCCGGCCACCAACAGGTGCTGGTCGCGGGCCATGGCCATGAACTCGCGGTTCACCGGCGCGACCTTCAGCCCGATCAGGAAGCCCTTGCCGCGCACATCGAGGATGATGTCCGGGTAGCGGTCCTTCAGCCCCGAGAGCTGCTGGTTGAAATAGCCGGCGACGTCGCGGACGTTGTTCAGCGTCTCTTCCTTGCTGATCTCGTCGAAGGCGGCCATGCCGACAGCCATGGCCAGCGGGTTGCCGCCAAAGGTCGAGCCGTGGACGCCGACCGTCATGCCCTTGGCCGCCTCGGCGGTGGCCAGGCAGGCGCCGACGGGGAAGCCGCCGCCCAGGGCCTTGGCGATAGCCATGATGTCCGGCGCGGCGTCGCTGGCCCATTCGTGGGCGAACAGCTTGCCGGTGCGGCCCATGCCCGACTGCACCTCGTCATAGATCAGCAGCACGCCGTTCTCGCGGGTCCAGGCGCGGATCTGGTGCAGGTCGCTTTCCGGCATGGCGCGGGCGCCGCCCTCGCCCTGCACGGGCTCGAGGATCACCGCCGCCGTGGTCGGCTGCTCGATCAGGGCCTTAAGGGCGTCCATCTCGCCCCACTTGGCCTGGACGTAGCCCGGCAGGCGGGGGCCGAAGCCCTCGACATAGCCCGGATTGCCGGCGGCGGTGATGGCCGCGTAGCTGCGACCGTGGAACGAGCCGTCGAAGCCGATGATGTCGACCCGCTCCGGGTTGCCGTTGGCGGTGTGATACTTGCGCGCCGTCTTCAGGGCGCACTCGATGGCCTCGGTGCCCGAGTTGGTGAAGAACACCACGTCGGCGAAGGTCGCGTCGGTCAGCGCCTTCGCCAGGGCTTCCTGGCCCGGAATGCGGAAGATGTTGGAGACGTGCCAGAGCTTCTCGCCCTGGGTCTTGAGCACCTCAACCAGCTTCGGGTGGCAGTGGCCCAGGCCGGTGGTGGCGATGCCGGCCACGCAGTCGAGATACTCCACGCCGTTGACGTCCCACAGGCGCGCGCCCTGGCCTCGCTCAACCGCCAGCGGGGCGCGGTTGTACACGCCCATGATGTGGTCGGGGGTCGAAGGTGCAGCGGTCGCGGTGGTCAAGGTCGCCTCCCAAAAGAGAAGACGTCCCCGCGCGGCTGCGGCGGGGACGGGAAGCTTAAGGCTTCTCACCGGGGAACGGTGGATTGTCAAGAATGGGGGGCTCAGCCTTCCTCTCCCGTGAGGGAGAGGGGGACCAGCCGAAGGCTGGTGGAGAGGGAGACGCTCAAGCCGGCGGAATGCCCAACCGCCCGCGGATGGCAGCGAGCGCCGCATCCATGTCCTCCATCACGAGACTGGCCGGTAGCCGAAGGGTGCGCACACCACGCAACGCCAGCCAGGCATCGCGTGCCTCGTCGCGCACCCTCCGATCCTCGTCATGCATCCCGCCGTCAAGCTCGATGGCCAGTCGGGCGCGAGCGCAAAAGAAGTCGAGAACGTAAGGGCCCAGCGGATGCTGTCGGCGCACATGAACGCCGTCGAGCTGGTTTCGGCGGACGCGGTTCCAAAGGCGGAGCTCCGGCTCGTTCATGCGCCGACGAAGACGCTTGGCGAGATTTCGGGTGCGTTCGGACGTTTCCATCGCGCATCGTCCGGGTTGTTGCCGCTTTAAATACCCGTTTACCGATTGCTCTTAGCTTAGTCAACGTCGGCGCGTCCCTCTCCACCCGCCTTCGGCTGGTCCCCCTCTCCCACACGGGAGAGGATCATTGCTGGAGCCGCCGCACCGCCGCTCGCAGCAGGGCGCGGGCGTAGAGGCGGTGGAAGGGGAGCATGGCGCGGAAGCCGGCGCTCAAACCGCCGCCGCGCCCGCGTGGGACAACGGCCGTGCCGAAACAGAGGGTCGTCGTCGTGGGCGAGGCCGGGTCCGTCGCGCTCATCAGCCACGACCGTGTCGCGCCCTGGAAGTCGCACATCAGGATCTGATCCGCCTCCCGCGCCTCCACGGTCCAGGCGGCGAACCGCTCGGTCTCTCCGGCGGCCAGCGCCCGCGCCTCGGCGTCGGTCGACGGGCGCCCCAGCAGCACGGCCAGAACGAGGCGCTCCAGCTTGAACAGGGGCGTGGTGTAGAAGGCCTCGATGAAGGCCGCCTGGGTGACCCGGCCCGGGACCGTGGCGACCACGCAGTCGGCGTAGCCGCCCGCGCCTTCGTAGCGGCGCAACAGGGCGCCCGGCGGCAGGGGAGCTTCGACCACTGGCACGGAAACGTCGGTCCTTCTGCGCGATGCCGGCGCAGGCTAGTCTGAAAAGCCCGCCGGGGAAAACAGGGACGCTCAAATCCGCGGAAATGAGTGTGTGTCCCCGTTTTCGGGTTTAAGCTCCCGCCCAGGGTAATGGATCAGAGCTCATGAGCGACGCCGTCGGCCCTGGTGATCTGGTGTTGTGCGTCAACGCCGCCCCCAACCATGCCACGGGACAGCCGGTGCCTCTGGTCGCCGGGGAGACCTATCGCGTCTGGACGGTGCTGGACTTCGACTGCCCATGCGGTCGGTCCGACGCCCTGATCGACATCGGCATCGACTTCGCCTGGTGCCAGTCTCGGTTCCGGCTGCTGCCCAAGCCCAAGGCGCAGAGCAAGCCGGTCCGCGTCTCGGCGCCGCGGGAGAAGGAGCGGGTTCGGTGAGGGGGTAGCGCCGCTTTCCGTTCCCCTCCCCCCTTTCACCGTCATGGCCCGGCTTGTCCGGGCCACCCAGGAACACGGTGTCGGACGAGCGTCCGCCAGGTCGGCCAACCTGCAAGGACGGCGCGCTTGGGTGGCCCGGACATGCCAGGCCATGACGGTTGGAGCACATGGGCCAAAACCGGCCCTTGATCTCATGGCGAGAGGATCGCCGGTCTCTCCAGCCTGCTCAAGGGTGGCCCTCCGGGCCATCGCTCCGCGACGCGAAGCGCCCTTGACCAGGCTGGAGAGACCGGCACGCTGGCCGGCAAGAGATCGACGGTGGGATGTCGACGGGGGGCGGTCTCTGGAACTCAACTGTTCAGTCGCCGGCCAGTCACGCAGCACTGGTTCTAGTCGAAGGTCTCAAGCTCAGATTCGATGGGCTTGGCCAAGAACCTGTAGGCTGCCGCGGCGGGCGCCGCCGCAATGGTCAGCATCACCGCATAGTAGACGACGATCGCGCTAAAAACGGCAAACAGCAACGCTATGAACGCCGGACCGCCAAGCGACGGGCTCATGAAGTGATCGGAATTGGCCAGCACGAAGCCCTTCCAGACGCTCTGCACCAACCAGGATAGGAGCATATATTGAATCCAGGTGATCACATTCATGCCGAGCAGTGACCAATAGTGGCCTTTGGCCGCTCGCCACCCAGCCAGGAAATCGAGCTTTCGACGGACGAATATGCCGGCCCCGATCAGGCAGACCATGGGTGAAACCGCGAGCAGCGCTACCATGCCGATGAACCAGTTGCGCCCGGAGCTTCGTGTCAGAAGAAAGAGCAGCCCGGTGCACGTAATGAGCGCGAGAAAGAAGACGGCAAGCCTGGCTTCGTCAGCACCGAGTCTGAGATAAGCGAAGCGCGACTGTTCGGGTCTCAGGACCGAACGGTAGACAGCAGCCCCCAGCACCGTCGCAAGGAAAAGCGCAAAGGGGGCGACGGCCAACATCATCACCCACGGGTTGGCGCCCACCTTCTCGACGATAGCGTCGTGGCTTCGCACAAGTGGAATGAGCGGACCAAAAAATGCTGCGAAGATCGCCAGAAACGCGGCGCCCCAGACAACAACGGTGACGGGTTTGCGGGACACGACGCGAACACCCTCGAACGCCGTTCCTATCCAATCAAACTTCATCGCCGAATCCCCAGTTCCCGCGAACGAGGCTAGCGACACGCGCGAGGATTGAAAGAAGCCGATGGCGGATCGAGGCGCTAAGTCTTCAGCCGCCACCCG
Source organism: Caulobacterales bacterium (assembly GCA_016234625.1). Classification (GTDB taxonomy): domain Bacteria; phylum Pseudomonadota; class Alphaproteobacteria; order Caulobacterales; family Caulobacteraceae; genus Caulobacter. Next base: position 6,615 of record JACRBD010000308.1, read on the forward strand.
GTCACAAACACCCGCCACGACCACACAAACAGCGCCGCCACCAGCCCTGCGGTGACCAGCACCCCGGCCATTAGGTTCCCCTCGGCGACCCCGATGAACCCGTAGCGAAAGCCGTCGATCAGGTAGAAGAACGGGTTGTAGTGGCTGGCCGTGCGGAACGGCTCGGGCAGTTTGTCGACCAGGTAGAAGGTCCCCGACAGGAAGGTCATCGGCATGATCAGGAAGTTGGTGATCGCCGCCAGGTGGTCGAACTTTTCCGACCACAGGCCGGTGGCGATGCCGACCAGGCCCATCAGCAGCGAGGCGGCGACGGCGAAATAGATCACCGCCCAGGGATGGGCGACCTGCAGCCCGTTGAACGGCAGCAGCGAGATGGTCACGGCGGTGACCGCGCCGACCACCACCCCCCGCGTCGCCGCGCCCAGGGTGAAGGCCAGCACCTGCTCCAGGGCCGACAGCGGCGGCGTGAGGAAGTCCGGCGTCAGCCCCATCATCTTGGCCTGCAGCAGGCTGGAGGAGGAGTTGGCGAAGGCGTTGTTGATCATGGCCATCATGATCAGGCCCGGCGCGATGAACTCGGCGAAGGGCGTGCCGTGGATCGGCGGCGAGGCGCCGCGCACGGCGACCACGAAGACCATCATATAGAGCAGGGTCGTCACCACCGGCGCGGCGACCGTCTGCATGCCCACCTTCCAGAAGCGGCGGACTTCCTTGAGGTAGAGGGTGGTGAAGCCCGTCCAGTTGAAGCCGGCATAGTCGCGCGGCTGCGGCGGAAGGACGCTCTCGGCCATGTCTTTCATGGGGCACTAGGTGCGCTCGGGCGGGCCGAAGTGCAAGATGGATGGGCGGCTTCAACAGCCCTGCGTCCTTCGACACGCCCGCTGCGCGGGCTGCTCAGGATGACGGGCCTTGGGTTTGCTGAGACGTCGTCATGGTGAGCAGCGGTCGAAGACCGCGTGTCGAACCACGCACAATCGGACCGCGCCTCACCCCATCGAACACCGGATTCAACATCTGGTTCCTGTGGACAGCCGTGTGGCGCCTATTGTGCGGGTTAACAGAAGGTTTACGATATGTAGTAGGCGAGGCGTCCAAAGGACGCCGGGAACACAATATGTAGGTCAGGCGGCGCGGGGGCGTTCGCCACGCCTTCAGTAGCAAAAGGGTTGGATCATGGGCTGGACCGACGATCGCGTGGCGACTCTGAAGAAGCTCTGGCTCGATGGCCTGTCGGCCAGCCAGATCGCCAAGCAGCTGGGCGGGGTCACCCGCAACGCCGTCATCGGCAAGGTGCACCGCCTGGGCCTGTCCGGCCGCGCGGCGCCCTCGCAACCGGCCCGTCCGGTGTTCAAGGCCCCGCGCCCGGCCCGTCCGGTCGCCGCCGCTCCGGCCGCGCCGCGCCGCATGGTCGCCGAGACGGTGAGCCACAGCACGCCGATGCCCCAGCCGATCCACCGCATCGAGGAGCCGGGCAGCGCCACGGTGCTGACCCTCGGCGCTCACATGTGCAAATGGCCGATCGGCGATCCGTCCAGCGACGGCTTCACCTTCTGCGGCCGCCGCGCCGGCGACGTCGGCCCCTATTGCCGCGAACACGCCCAGGTCGCCTACCAGCAGCCCCAGCAGGGCAAGAAGAAAACCGGCCCGACGGAGCTGGCCCGCTCGCTGCGGCGGTACATCTAGGGGCGTAGGGAGTAGGGAATAGGGAGTAGTCCTCGGCGCTTGCAGCGCCTCGGGTCTTGCTACTCCCTACTCCCTAATACCTACTCCCTTCTCATGTCCGACTCGACCGCCGACACCCCCACCAGCAACGCCCAGGCCTACTCCGTCAGCGAGCTGGCCTTCGCCCTCAAGCGCACGCTGGAGGACGCCTACGGTTTCGTGCGGCTGCGCGGGGAGCTTTCCAAGGTCACCCACCACGCCAGCGGCCACGTCTATCTGACGCTGAAGGACGACAAGGCGGCCCTCGACGGGGTGGTCTGGAAGGGCAGCGTGCGGGGGCTGTCGGTGCGGCCCGAGCAGGGGCTGGAGGTGATCGTCACCGGGCGGATCACCACCTTCCCCGCCGGCTCGCGCTATCAGATCGTCATCGAGACCATGGAGGCCGCCGGCGTTGGCGCCCTGCTGGCCCAGTTGGAGCGGCTGAAGGCCAAACTGGCCGCCGAGGGGCTGTTCGAGGCCGGCCGCAAACAGCGACTGCCGTCGATGCCCGCCGTGGTCGGGGTGATCACCAGCCCGACGGGGGCGGTGATCCGCGACATTCTCCACCGCATCCGCGACCGCTGGCCCTGCCGCGTGATCGTCTGGCCGGTGGTGGTCCAGGGCGACGCCGCCGCCGGCCAGGTGGCCGCCGCCGTGCGCGGCTTCAACGCCATGACCCCGGACGGCCCGATCCCGCGGCCGGACATCCTGATCGTCGCCCGGGGCGGCGGCTCGGTGGAGGACCTGTGGGCCTTCAACGACGAGGCCCTGGCCCGCACCGTGGCCGAGAGCACGATCCCGCTGATCTCCGCCGTCGGCCACGAGACCGACACCACCCTGATCGACTTCGTCTCCGACCGCCGGGCCCCGACGCCCACGGCCGCCGCGGAGATGGCCACGCCGGTGCTGTCGGAGCTGAAGGCGCTGGTTAGCGACTACGACCGGCGGCTGAACCAGTGCGGCGGCCGGGCGGTTGAGAGCCGGCGCGAGCGGCTGACGGCCCTGTCGCGCGGCCTGCCCCGGCCGGCCGACATCCTGGCCCTGGCCGGCCAGCGGCTGGACTTCGCCGCCAGCCACCTGACCCTGGGCCTGCGCCGCAATGTCGATCTACAGGCCCGCCGCCTGACCCAGGTCGCCGCACCCCTGCGCCCGGCCATGCTGCAGCGTCGCACGGAGCAACTCGGCGAGCGGCTGAACGCCGTCAATCTGCGCTTCAACGGAACGATCGGACGGCGGTTCGACACCGAGTCCACCCGCCTGGAGGCGATCGGCAAGCTGCTCCAGACCCTCAACCCCAAACGCCCGCCCCGCCCCGGCTTCGTGCTGCTCACCCGCGCCGACGGCTCGCTGGCGCAACGGGGCGCCGACCTCGCCGCCGGCGAGGCGGTCAAGCTGATGTTCGAGGATATGACCCGCGAGGCGGTCATCGACGGCGACTCCGTCCCGCGTGCAACGGCCCCGCCGGCGCCGAAGCCCGTGGCGAAAAAGCCGACCGCCCCGCCGGCGGGACAGGGCGACCTGTTCTAGGGGCAACCCTCAGATTTCCGCTCATCCCCGCGAAAGCGGGGACCCAGGTTTTTTCAGAGCATCGGCTCACGGATCAGGCAAGGCAGCCGGCCAATCCGAAAGGTGAGCCGCTGTTTCAAAAACGCCTGGGTCCCCGCTTTCGCGGGGATGAGCGGATTGGGTGGTGGTCATCCGCGCATTGCCGACCTGTTCCAACCGCCCCCGAACCGCTACATTGCCCCCATGAACGCCTTCGATCGCGACCTTGGACGGGACCTCGCCACGCTGCACTACGGCGACGGCGAGTTCGTCGTCCTCAAGCCCGGCCGCCATGTGGTCTGCGCCGTCAGCGGCGTGCTGGTCCCGCTGGAAGCCCTGCGCTACTGGAACCCCGAGCTGCAGGAGGCCTACGCAGGACCGGCCGAGGCGCTCAGGCGATGGCGGGACCTGAACCCCTGAACCGCATGCCCCTGAATCGGCGGGCCATGTTGGGCGGACTGGCGGCGACCAGCCTCGCCGGCCGAGCCTTCGCCGACGTCCCGGCGCCGCCGCTGTTCCTGGCGGGCCGCTACCGGCAGGGCGGTGACGCCATTGGCCTGACCAGCCCGCGCGCGCGGGTCTTCGTCGATGACGAACCCGTCGGAACCGCTTCGCTGAACGGGTTCTTCTTCGTCGGCTTCGACCGGGACGCCAAACCCGAAACCACCATCACCGTCGAGACCGAACTGGGCGTGGCCTCGCGGACCCTGGCCATCGCCGGCGGCGACTTCGACATCCAGCGCATCGGCGGCCTGCCGCCAAACCTGGTCACCCCGACCGACCCCGCCCTGCTCGAGCGGATCAAGGCCGAGGCGGCCCTGAAGGCCGCCGGATACGCCAGCCGTATCGACGGCGACTATTTCCGCGGCGGCTTCGCCATGCCGCTGAAGACGTGGCGGCTTAGCGCCCGGTTCGGCGGCCAGCGGATCCTCAATGGCCTGCCGCAGACGCCGCACTTCGGATCCGACCTTGCCGCGCCCGCCGGCTCGCCGATCCTGGCCCCGGCCGGCGGGGTGGTGTCGCTCTCGAACCCCGCCATGCACTACGAGGGCGGTCTGACGATGATCGACCACGGCCAGGGCCTGATCACCCTCTACCTGCACCAGTCCCGCGTCGATGTGCGGGCCGGCGACACCGTGGCCCAGGGTCAGGTGATCGGAGCGGTCGGCATGACCGGCCGCGCCACCGGACCCCACCTGTGCTGGCGGATGCGCTGGCGGGGACGCAACCTGGACCCGATGTTGCTGGTCGGCCTGCAACCTCCGACAGGAAGGTAACCTTTCGGAAGGGTGCGCACCCCTATCAACACCTCAATCACAAATGCGCCGGCAATGTCCCGGCGTTCGGATCGAGGGCTCGATGGACTCTGGTATGGGCGCGCTGAAGGTGCTGCTGGTGGACGACAACCAGCACATGCGCGCCATTGTCTCCACGATCCTGAAGGGCGTTGGCATCCGCGAAGTGCGTGAGGCCCGCGACGGGGCCGAAGGCCTGCAGGCCCTGCGCGACTGGCCGGCCGACATCGCCATCATCGATTTCCGCATGGAGCCGATCGACGGGGTCGAGTTCACCCGCATGGTCCGCAACAGTTCCGACAGCAAGAACCCCTATCTGCCGATCATCATGATGACCGGTTTCGCCGACAAGCCGCGCGTCTGCGAGGCGCGCGACGCCGGGGTGACCGAGCTGGTGGTCAAGCCGGTGACGGCCCGCTCGGTGCTGGACCGGATCACCGCGGTGGTCTTCCGCCCCCGCCCGTTCGTGCGCACCGACGACTATTTCGGCCCGCGCCGCCGCGGCATCGACGACGTCGCCGACAC
>JACRBD010000304.1 GCA_016234625.1 Caulobacterales bacterium
CTGCTCGGGCTTCCAGTACCGCTTCGACCTGGTCGAGGACGGCGACGACGAGGACCTGCGCATCGAGCGGGACGGCGTCACGGCCCTTGTGGATCCCATGTCGCTGGGCCTGCTCAAGGGCTCGGTGATCGACTTCGTCGACGAACTGGCCAGCGCCGAGTTCAAGATTCGCAACCCCAACGCCAGGTCCAGCTGCGGCTGCGGCGTTTCCTTCTCCATCTAGCGGCGCGCCTCACCACACGCCCGTCATGGCCCGGCGTGTCCGGGCCCCCCAAGAACACTCTTGTGTCGGCTTGGCGGAAGGTCGTCGAGCGTCCTTCCGCCGCCACCCCGCGCTTGGGTGGCCCGGACAAGCCGGGCCATGACGGTGGAACTAATTAGGCCTTTTCCTAATTAGTTCTTGTAATTAGGGATAACCCTAATTAGCTGTCTGCCTATGAACTCGCTCTTCAAGGCCCTGTCGCACCCGGTTCGCCGCCGCATCATCGAGATGCTGCGGACCCGGCCCCTGACGTCCGGCGACATCGCCGCGGCGTTCGACATGGCCTGGCCGACCGTCACCGGCCACCTCAACACCCTCAAGGACGCCGGCCTGGTCGAGGTCGAGCGGGAGGGCGCCTCCATGCGCTATCGCCTCAACATTTCCGCCGTCGAGGAGGCCCTGGCCTTCCTGATGGACCTCGCCCGCGCCGGAGAACCGGCGTCGGACGCCCTGACCTCGAAGGAGAAACCCTCATGACCCAGTCCCTTTCCCGGTTCCTCGCCCCGGTCGCGGCGGCCGGTCAGGCCGGCCTCGGCCTGTATGTCTGGACGTTCGGTTCGACGGCGCCGATCCCGATGCACTTCGGCCTCTCCGGCGAGGTCGATCGCTGGGGCGACCGCCAGGAAGCCGGCCTGATGATCGGCGGCATGGCCGCTATGACCCTGCTGGTCGGCTGGGCGATGGACTGGAGCGGCCGGCAACCCTGGGCCGACGACGCCCGTCGCCGCGGCCTTGGCCACGCCAAGTCGCTCGGTGTCGCCGCGCCGGTGATCCTCTCGGCGATGATGGCCGGCGTCGCCCTGTCGCCGAACCCCGCCGCCCTGGGCGGCCAGCAGGTGGTCCTGACCGCCGTCTGCGGCCCGCTGGCGGTGGTCGGCGCGATGATGGGCAAGGTCGCTCCCAACGCCCTGGTCGGCGTCCGCACGCCCTGGAGCCTGAGCAGCAAGCTGGCCTGGGAGAAGTCCAACCGCCTCGCCGGCCGGCTGTTCTTCTGGGGCGGCCTGGCCGGCGTCTTCCTCGCCCCGGTGGCGCCCGCGCCGCTGGGCATGCGGGTCCTGCTGGCGGCGGTCCTGCTGATCGGCGCCGTCACCGTGCTGGAAAGCTGGCGCGTCTGGCGCAGCGATCCCGAACGCCGCGTCGTCTAGGAGCCGTCAGCCCGGGACGAACTGCAACACGGTGATCGTCGCGAAGCCCCACAGCAGCGGCGCGCTCATCACCGCCCAGGCCTGGGTCTCGCGGTCTCGCCGCCAGAGGATCCAGGCCACGAACGGGGCGACGACGCAGACGATCCAGAATCCGATCATCAACAGGAAAGCCAGCCAGGCCAGGGGATTGAGCAGGTTGCCCCGTTCGTCGAACACCAGCGGCGAAAACAGCGCCCCGACCACGCCCAGCAGGAACAGGCCGCCGCAGGCGCAGGTGGCCAGGACCATCAGGACGAACTTCGTCCTGCGATCTATCATGCTGCCGGTCTTGAGCGTGGTCGCCATGGGCCCTAGCCTCCCCCGCCGCAGCCGGAGCCGTCAATGCGACTCGCCACCTGGAACGTGAATTCGATCAACGCTCGCCTCGAGACTGTGCTGGGATGGTTCGAAGAGGCCATGCCGGACGTCGCGGTGCTGCAGGAGATCAAGTGCGTCGACGAGAAGTTCCCCGCCGAGGCCTTCGAGCGGCTGGGCTACAACGTCGCCGTCCACGGCCAGAAGACCTACAACGGCGTGGCCATGCTCTCGAAGACGCCGATGGAGGACATCCGCCGCGGCCTGCCCGGCGACGACGGCGACGAGCAGGCGCGCTATATCGAGGCGGTGATCTCCGGTCCAAGGCCGGTGCGGATGGCCGGCATCTACCTGCCCAACGGCAATCCTGTCGGGACGGAGAAGTTCGCCTACAAGCTGGCCTGGATGGACCGGCTGCACCGGCACGCCGCCGAACTGTTGAAGTACGAGGAGCCGCTGGTCATCGCCGGCGACTACAATGTCATTCCCCGCCCCGAGGACGCCGACAAGCCGGAGGGCTGGCTGGGCGACGCCCTGTTCCAGCCGGAGAGCCGGGCCGCCTACCGCGCCCTGCAGAACCTCGGCCTGACCGACGCCTTCATGCAGATGGACGGAAGCGCCGGCGAATACACCTTCTGGGACTACCAGGCCGGCGCCTGGCCCCGGAACCACGGCATCCGCATCGACCACGCCCTGCTCTCTCCCCAGGCCGCCGACCGCCTGACCGGCTTCGAGATCCACCGCGACGTCCGTGGGCGGGAGAAGCCGTCCGACCACGTGCCGGTGGTGGTTGAGCTGAATATCTAGCCCGGCTCTCTGACGGGAAATGGGCTGGCGAAATCAGGTCGGGCGGCGCCCTTGAACCGCACTCCGCCGTCACCACTTCGTAGAAGCAGTTCCCGCTTTGGGAGCGGTCCGGGGGATTGCGCGTCATGATCAAGTTGACCTTCTGCCTGACCCGCCGGCCGGAGTTCACCCGGGAGACGTTCCAGGACTATTGGCTGAACACCCACGCCCCGCTGGTCGCCAGCGTGCAGGACGCCCTGCGCATCCGCCGATACGTGCAGCTGCACAGCTTCCCGCTGGACGTCAGCGCCGACACGCGCGCTTCCCGCGGCGGACCGGAGGGCTACGACGGCGTGGCCGAGCTGTGGTGGGACAGTTTCGACGACCTCGCCGCCAACGCCGACAATCCGGCGGCGCGGGAAGCCGGCCGACTGTTGCTGGAAGACGAAAAGCGCTTCATCGACCTGTCGAAATCACCGCTTTGGTGGGGCCAGGAGCGGGAGATCATCGCTCTGAAATGATGTGAGCGATCGATCACATTTCGCTTGCGAAGTCTTCGGGGCGCCCTATAGTGAGCAAACGCTCACATTATGGGAGAGCCGAGATGCGTCCGTTCACCTACCCCGAGTTCTGCGCCGCCCTGGCCGCCGCCAGCCGCCCGCCCCGCCCCCGCGGCCGGGTCGCCGTCCGCAAGCCGGCGCCGCGCGCACCGCGCATGGGCTGACGCCGGGCAGGACTCTCTCTAGCCTGCCGCCATGACCGAAATGGCGCGCCTGTTTCTGCTGCTGGGCCTGGCCGGAACCGCCGTGACCTTTCTCGGCAGTCTGGCGCTGTGGTTCCTGGACGAGCCGCGCCGCATTCGCCGGGCGCTGCGCCGGGTGCTCAGGAGCGAGCCGGAGGCCATGGTCCTGGCCAAGGGGCGCGGCCGGGGTGCGGGCTTTTCGTTCCAGACGGGCCTCGCCGCCGTGGCTTGGGACCGGGGCGACTGGTGCCTGATCTACCGTATCGACGAACTGATCGGCGCCGAGCTGGTGGTCGATGGCCAGGTGGCGGCGCGGGTCTATCGCGGCGAGCCGCGCCGGGCGCTGGACCAGATGGTCTCCTCCGCCGACCAGGTCACCCTGCGCCTGCTGTTCGACGATCCGCGCAACCCCGACTTCGACCTGGACCTGTGGCTGCGCGGCGACGAGGCCCGGCGGGATGACTGGTCGCCGCAGGCCGCGATCCAGGAGGCCAACCGCTGGCTGGCACGCGCCGACGCCATCCTGCGCCGGCCGCCGGCGCCGAAGCCCGCGCCGGTCGTCTCCGCGCCGCCACCCTCTCCGCCTCCGGCGCCGATCGATGACGACCCGCCCTGGGACGACGACGAAGACGAAGTCGCTGACCAGGACCCGCCCCGGCTACTATAATTGACAGTGTAAATTTGTAGGCGCACCCTCCCGGCCTCGACTCTGGGAGGATCGCCATGACCAGCCTGATCGCCGCCGCCCTCTACTTCGTCCTGCTGCATCTGCTCGTGTCCGGAACCGCCCTGCGCGGGGCCATCATCAAGGTGACCGGCGAGGGAGCTTTCATGGGCCTGTTCTCGCTGGCCTCGCTGGCGGGCCTGGTCTGGATGGGCTGGGCCTATGGCCAGGCCAGGGGAGCCGGCCCGGTCTACTGGGACCTCGGCCCGGGCGCGAAACACGCAGCCATGGGCCTGGTCCTGCTGGGGTTCCTGCTGATCGTGCCGGGCCTGTTCACCGCCAATCCGACCAGCGTCAAACAGGAAGGCGCGCTCGACAAACCGGGCCCGGCCAAGGGCATCCTGCGCCTGACCCGCCACCCCTTCCTGTGGGGCGTGGCGATCTGGGCGCTCGCCCACCTGCTGGCCAACGGCGACGCGCCAAGCCTGGTCCTGTTCGGCGCGCTGCTGGTGCTGGCGCTGACCGGCGGCGCCAGCATCGACGCCAAACGGCGTAAGGCGCTGGGGCCCAAATACGACGCCTTCGCCGCCCAGACCTCCAACCTGCCATTCGCGGCGGTCCTCGCCGGCAAGCAGAAGCTCTCGCTCGGCGAAATCGGCTGGTGGCGCCTGCTGCTGGCCGTGACCATCTATGCCGCCCTGCTGTGGGGGCACCCCTTCCTGTTCGGGGTCAATCCGCTGGCCTGACCGGCGCCGGAATGATCCGGGTCAATGACGGTCCGTCCGCCGGGGCGGCAGATTTGACGTATGTCAAACGCCGATCTCCTCGCCCGGGTCACCGCTACGCCTTATGAGCAGCTCGGCGGCGCGCCGGTCCTGCGTCGCCTGGTGGACGAATTCTACGACATCATGGACCGCGACCCAGCCGCCGCCGGCATCCGCGCCATGCACGCGGCCGACCTCACCGATGTCCGGGGCAGGCTGTTCGACTGGCTGAGCGGCTGGTCGGGCGGGCCGCCGGTCTACAACGCCCGGCCCGACCGCAAATGCATCATGTCGGCCCACGCGCCCTACGCCATCGGGCCGGCCGAGCGCGACCAGTGGATGGGCTGCATGCGTCAGGCCCTGGCCGGACTGGAGGTTGACGAAGACGTCAGAGCCCTGTTCGAGGCCGCCTTCGCCCGACTGGCCGACGGCCTGCGCAACCGTTAGGCATTCGAATTCGGTGACAGTTTACGAATTCGCCAGGAACGGCGGCGATTCAGCAATCAGACGGCGAATTCGTAAACTGTCACCGAATTCCTTCATGGTCACAGGTCGGCGTAGACGTGCCGCTCCCCGGCGAAGCCCGGATGGGTCACGGCGCCCAGGTGCGCGGGCCCGACCATCTGGGCGAACTTCCACAGGGCGCCGTTGCCGTAGGCGGTCTGGCGCGGGGTCCAGGCGGCCTTGCGGCGGGCCAGCTCCTCGTCGCGGACCTCTATGTCGATCGTACCCTTGGTCGCGTCGATGTTGATGATGTCGCCGTCCTGGACCAGGGCGATCGGACCGCCCAGGGCCGCCTCGGGACCGACATGGCCGATGCACAGACCGCGCGTGGCGCCGCTGAACCGGCCGTCGGTGATCAGGGCGATGTTGCTGACCCCCTGGCCATAGAGGGCGGCGGTGGTCGAGAGCATCTCGCGCATGCCCGGGCCGCCCCGGGCGCCCTCGTAGCGGATGACCAGCACGTCGCCTTCCCTGTAGTCGCGGGCCTCGACGGCGGCGAAACAGGCTTCCTCGCCGTCGAACACCCGGGCCGGGCCGCGATGGACCTGGTGGGCCAGGCCGGCGACCTTCAC
>JACRBD010000305.1 GCA_016234625.1 Caulobacterales bacterium
CGGGCCTGACCCAGGAGGCCATGCGCCTGCAGCCCCTGCCGTTGTCCCTGAGTCTCGCCAAGGCCCTCGGCGAGGAAGGCGGCCGTCGCCGCATCGCCTATGAGCGACTGCTGCTGGACGCCCTGCGCGGCGATCCGACCCTGTTCGTGCGCAACGACGAGGTCGAGGCGGCCTGGCGGTTCGTTGACGGCGTGGCCGACGCCTGGACCGAGGCCGGCATGACGCCCAAGCCCTATCCGGCGGGGTCCTGGGGACCGGGCGGCGCCTTCGCCCTGATCGAACGCTCCGGCCGGACCTGGAATGACTAGCCGACCCGAAGTCGAAGTCTATCCCGACGCGGAACAGGCCGCGGTCGCCGCGGCCACGGCCATCGCCGACTGGCTGGCCGCGGGTCTCGACGAGAACGGGCGGGCCAGCTTCGTCGGCACGGGGGGCTCATCGCCGGGTCCGGTCTACGACCTGCTGGCGACCCTGCCGCTGCCCTGGGAGCAGATCAGCGTCACCCTGTCCGACGAGCGCTGGGTCCCGCCGACCTCGCCCGACTCCAATGAGCGCCAGCTGCGCGAGCGGCTGCTGGTGGGCGAGGCGGCTGGCGCGGCCTTCGTCCCGCTGTGGTCCGACGCCCCCGCGGCGGAGGAGGCGGCCGAAGCGGCTGAACTGGCGGTGGCCGACCTGTTCCCCGCCGACGTGGTGCTGCTGGGCATGGGCGAGGACGGCCATTTCGCCTCGCTCTTTCCGGGCAATCCGGCGCTGGAGGAGGGGCTTGATCCCCTGGGCGGCAGCTTCGTCATCGCCGTGCCGGCGGGCGAGCCGGCGCCGGCCATGGAGCGGCTCAGCCTGACCCTCTACGCGTTGAAGCAGGCCTTCCTGACCATCGTGCTGATTCGCGGCGAGGCGAAGCGGCGGATCATCGAGGATCGCGACGACCTGCCGATCCACGCGTTGTTCAGGGCGGCGGACATGCCCGTCCGCGTGATCTGGTCGCCATAGTGCCAAGGGAGGCGCCCATGAACCCTGTCGTTCTGGAGGTCACCGCCCGCATCGTCGCGCGCAGCCGGGAGACTCGCGCCGCCTATCTGGCGCGGGTGGAAGCCGCCCGGGGCGCTGAACCCGGCCGGGGCAAGCTCAGCTGCGCCAACTGGGCCCATGCCTTCGCCGCCTCCGAGCCCGGCGACCGGCTCAAGGCGCTGGATCCGAACGCGCCGAACCTGGCCATTGTCTCGGCCTATAACGACATGCTCAGCGCCCATCAGCCGCTGGAGCGCTACCCCGCCCTGATCAAGGCCGCCGCCCGCGAGGTCGGGGCCACGGCCCAGTTCGCCGGCGGGGTGCCGGCGATGTGCGACGGGGTCACCCAGGGCCGGCCGGGCATGGAGCTTTCCCTGTTCAGCCGGGACGTCATCGCCCTGGCGACTGGCGTGGCGCTCAGTCACGACGCCTTCGATGGCGCGCTGTACCTCGGCGTCTGCGACAAGATCGTGCCGGGCCTGGCCATCGGCGCCCTGGCGTTCGGCCACCTGCCGGCGATCTTCGTGCCCGCCGGGCCGATGCCTTCGGGCCTGCCCAATTCGGAGAAGGCCAAGGTCCGCGCCCGCTTCGCCGAGGGCAAGGCGTCGCGCGAGGAGCTGCTGGCCGCCGAACAGGCCGCCTACCACGGGCCAGGCACCTGCACCTTCTATGGCACCGCCAACTCCAACCAGATGCTGATGGAGATGATGGGCCTGCACCTGCCGGGTTCGGCCTTCATCCAGCCGGGCACGCCCTTGCGAGACGCCCTGGTCGCGGCGGCGGCCCGGCGCTGCGCGGCGATCGGGCCCCGGTCCGGTGACTGGACGCCGGTCGGCCATGTGGTGGACGAGAAGGCGGTGGTCAACGGGCTGGTCGGGCTGATGGCCACGGGCGGCTCGACCAACCACATGTTGCATATGGTCGCCGTGGCCCGGGCGGCGGGCATCCTGTTGCAGCTGGAGGACTTCGACGATCTGTCACGGGCGACGCCGCTGATGGCGCGGGTCTATCCCAACGGCACGGCGGACGTGAACCAGTTCCACGCCGCCGGCGGCATGGCCTTCGTGGTGCGGGAACTGCTCGGGGCGGGGCTGGTCCATGACGATGTCCTGACCATCGCCGGGCCGGGGTTGCGCCATTATCTCCAGGAGCCGCATCTGGACGGTGACGCTCTGGTCTGGCGTGACGGCGCGACCGAGAGTCTCGACCGGGACATCCTGCGGCCGGTCGACGATCCGTTCGAGGCCGAGGGTGGCTTGCGCCTGCTCAAGGGCGGCCTGGGCCGGGCGGTGATCAAGATCTCGGCGGTGAGGCCGGAACATCGCGTCGTGCGGGCGCCGGCGGCGGTGTTCGACAGCCAGGCGGGGTTCGTGGCGGCCTTCAAGGCGGGTGAACTCGATCGCGATGTGGTGGCGGTGGTGCGGTTCCAGGGGCCGCGGGCCAACGGCATGCCCGAGCTGCACAATCTGACCCCGATCCTGACCGTGCTGCAGGACCGGGGACATCACGTGGCCCTGGTCACCGACGGGCGCATGTCCGGCGCGTCGGGCAAGGTTCCGGCGGCCATTCATGTAACGCCCGAAGCGGCGGCGGGGGGGGCGCTGGCGCGTGTGCGGGACGGCGACATGATCCGGCTGGACCCGGCCGCCGGGGTGCTGGAGATCGAAGCCGACCTGACCGGCCGTCCGCTCGCTGAACCGCCCGCCGCCGGGGAAGGCTACGGGCGCGAGATGTTCGATCTGTTCCGCAGGTCGGTGGGCGGATCGGACGCCGGTGCGTCCGTCCTGTTCTAAAGGATCAGCCGAGCGACCTGGTCAAAGCCCAACCGCCGCGCCGGGGCGGGCGGCCGAGGGCCCTGCGGCGAACGGTCACGCCCCCGCCATCGGGCCGGCGGTTCCGCGGGACTCCCGTGTCGGGCGAGCTGCGGGGGCGGCAAATCCTGTCCCGGCAAGCGTTTGCGCGAACGGTCAAGGCCGCCGGACCGCCTGACTCCTGGCGCACAGCGGCGGCTGGTCAAAGGGCATGGCGTTCAACCGGCCCGGCATTTACGGCGACAATCCAGAGGCTTATGGCCACAGCGGTTGGCGCGGCGCGTTCGGCTCCGCCGATCCGGCGGCGGAAGTGGCCATCGGCTACCTGTGCAACCGGATGGGGCCGGAACTGGTGAGTGATCCGCGCACCTCCGGACTGTGCCGGGCCATCGTCGGCAGCGCCCAACCCCTTTAGTTGCAAGGCTGAATTAGTTGGACGGTGTTACGCGAGTCCGGTTGACGCGCGGGCAGATCATACCGCATCATCGAAACATAACGGCTGGCTGGCTGTTGTGGTTCGGACCCTGAATTGCCGATCCCGACCGCGGCTGGCGCGATGAGCCTTTGAGGGGGCTGGTTGACGCATTCGGCGTGCACCAAGATCGGGTCTGCAGATCGGGCGACGTTCGCCCGCCGGACCGACTCACCCTCCGCTCCTCTTCAAACCAATCTCTCGGCCGCGTCGCGGCCGCGGGCTGAAACGCGTGCGTCCACGGAGTCTCCAGGAGGTCCGTAGCGCTGGCGGTAAACGCCGTACCCGTCATCATCACAAACAAGACGGGACGGCATGGGAAGTAACAGGGAGGGAGTCATGCGGAAATTTGGCTATATGGCCGGGGGATCAGCCCTCGCCATGGCAGTGTCGCTGGGGATGGCTTCGGCCGCCGCGGCGCAATCGACGGAACCGACCCAGGTCGACACCGTCATCATCACCGGATCGCTGATCGCCGGCACGCCGGAAGACGCGGCCTTGCCGGTTGACGTCATCGGCGCCGAAGAACTGGCCAAGCAGGGTTCGCCGACCACGGTCGAACTGCTGAAGGGCCTGTCGGTGTCCAACGGCGTTCTGGGCGACACCAACCAGTTCGACGCCAGGGCCCAGGGCTCTGAAGGCTCGGGCTCGGTCAACCTGCGGGGTCTCGGCCCGACGCGGACCCTGGTGCTGATGAACGGCAAGCGGATGCCGATCAACCCGTTCGCCCTCGCCGGGTCTGGCGCGGTCGACACCAACATCATCCCGTCCGCCGCCATCGGCCGGGTCGAGGTCCTGAAGGACGGCGCCGCGGCCACCTACGGCTCCGACGCCATCGCCGGCGTGGTGAACTTCATCACCCGCACCAACTTCGAAGGCCTCGAACTCGGCGCCAGTTACAAGTTGGTCGACGGGTCTGATGGCGACTACACGCTAAGCATGACCTACGGCTGGCAAGGCGACCGGTCCAACATCCTGATCTCCGCCGGCATGCAGCATCAGTCGGAACTGCCGGTCACCGAGCGCGAGTGGTCCAGCCTCGACTATCTGGAAAACCCGGAAGGCGGCTGGTCGGCCGCGGGCAACCCGGCGACCTTCATCTCCAACTCCACGGGCGTCCGATACCGCGATGATCAGTGCGCCTCGGACGGCGGCTTCGCGGGCTTCAGCGGCCTGACCCCGGTCTGCTACTGGCAGTACAACCAGTTCGACAACCTGGTGGAAAAGACCGACCGCTTCCAGCTGTACGGTGAATTCAACGCCGACCTCACCGACACGACCAAGCTGCATATCGAAGGTCTTTTCTCCAGCACCGACGTGCCGGAGTGGAAGACGTCGCCGTCCTACGCCCTTCTCGCGACGCCGACCGCCGCCGGCTCGGGTATCCCGGGGCTCTATTTCGTCCCGGCCGCCAACCCCGGTCTCCAGGCCTATGTCGCGGCCCATCCGGGCGGCATTCCGGGCTTCACCTCGGCGGGTGTCGCCACCACCATCACGCCGGCGCAGGCCGCGACTGGCGCCTACTACGTCGCCGGTCGCCCCTATGCCCTGGGCGGCAACCCGATGTTCGGCTACGGCGCGTCGCAAGGCAGCCGGAACTTCGAGGCCTACCGCCTCGCCGCTGACCTGAGCGGCGAATGGGAAAACGGGATCAACTGGGACTTCTCCGTCTCCTACGGTGAAGAACGCGGTCATCGCACCGGCTACGACACCGTGGTGAACCGCTTCGCCCTGGCCCTGCGCGGCCTCGGCGGCGCCAATTGCAACGGCATCGTGGCGGGCAGCGTGGGTTCGACCTGCGAATGGTTCAACCCGTTCTCAAGCGCGGTTCCGGGCAACGCGATCACCGGTGTGGGCGGCAGCACGTTTAATCCTGCGATCGCCAACAGCGAGGCGCTGACCCGCTGGTTCTTCCAGAAGCTGGAAACCGAGCAGACCAGCGGTCTGTTCGTGGTCGAAGGCCTGTTCAGCGGCAAGCTGGGCTGGGAACTGCCCGGTGGCGACGCCATGTGGGCTCTCGGCGCGCAGTACCGCCGGGCCAGCTTCACGGCGAACTACAACGACCTCGCCAACCGCGCGATCAACCCCTGCCTCGACACGCCGATCACCGGCGCGGTGGTTTGCGCCACCGGTCAGGGCCAGGGTCCGTTCGCCTTCCTCGGCGTCGGCAGCAACTCCGATCTGAAGCAGGAAGTGAAGTCGGTGTTCGCTGAAGTGGTCCTGCCCTTCTCGGACAACTTCAACGCCACCATCGCGGCTCGCTATGAGAGCTACGATGGCGCGGTCGGCTCGACCTTCGATCCGAAGCTGTCGGTTCGCTGGCAGGTGGTTGACGGCTTCGCCCTGCGCGGCTCGGTCGGCACCACGTTCCGGGCGCCGCCGCCGGTGTCGCTCAACAGTGACTTCGTGACCTCGCTGCAGTCGGTCAACGGCACCTTCCGGGCCATCGACATCTACGGCAATCCGAACCTTGAGCCGGAAACCGCCATGACCTACAGCGTTGGCGGGATCTTCGAGGTGGGCAACTTCAAGGCCACCGTCGACTACTGGAACTTCGACTTCCAGGATCCGATCACCACCGACCCGGTGGGTGGCATGGTCGCCACGCTGTTCTCCAACGGGATCGGCGCCGGCGCCCTGCTGAACTGTAGCGCGCTCTATGATCGCTTCACGTTCAGCGGCGCCGCCATGACCTGCGCCGCTCGCAACGCCGTCCCCGGCTCGCCGGCGGCCACGGCTTCGGCGGCGGTCACCCGGGTGCGGACCGAAACGGTCAACGGCTCAGGCGTGAAGACTTCGGGCGTTGACGTCATCGCCGACTACACCTTCGATGACTTCATGGGCGGCTCGCTGACCATCGGCGGCACCGCGACCTACGTCATCGAGTACCTGACGGAAGCCACCGATGTCGCCGGCGTCACGGTTGCCCCGGCGTTCGACGCGGTCGGCCTGCTCAACTACCAGACCACGGCCTACCCGCTGCCCCAGAAGAAGGGCAACGTCTACTTGGAGTACAACACCGGGCCGCATAACCTGCGTCTCACCGTGCGGTACATCGACGGCTACACCGACCAGCGGGTCAGCATCTTCTGCACCGCGGTGTCGGCGACCTGCCCGACGGTCCCGTACAAGACCACCGCGGGCGTGGCCATCGGCCAGGCCAACGGCAAGCAGATCGACGCCTTTGTCACGACCGACCTGACCTATCGGGTCTTCCTGCCCTGGGATGCGACGGCGACCGTGTCGGTGGACAATATGTTCGACGAGGATCCGCCCTTCGCCCGCCTGGACCTGAACTACGATCCGTTCACGGCCAGCGGCCTGGGCCGCACCTGGAAGGTCAGCCTCACCAAGAAGTTCTGATCCTTCCCGGTCACGAGACCAAGTCTGAGGGGGCGGCTTCGGCCGCCCCCTTTTTCTTTGGGCGAAGCAGTGTTCCTCCCCGGCTTCGCGGGGAGGAACGAAAGCTGGCGACTACCGCGTGAACACGCCCAGCAGCAGCGGCCGGGCGAACAGGGCTGCCGCTTCATGGCGTTCGACGTCGGGCGCCCACACGCCGAGCGAGGCGGCGGCGTTGAGCATCGAGCTCAGCATGTGGGCCGCCACCAGCGGGTCGACCGCCCGGATGGAGCCCTCGGCGATGCCGTCCGAGATCATGCCGGCGAAACGGTCGGAGACGCGGTTGTACCGTTCCACGGTCTCGTGCCGCAGCTCGGCGGGCAGGGCTGACATGGCCGAAGCCCTCAGCAAGGGACCGTGCTCGGACAGCTGGTATTCCACCAGGGCCGCGCTGGCCGCCGCCAGGCGTGTCCACTGGTCGGCCTTCAGCTCGCGGGCCGCAAGCTGGACATTGCGCATGACGCTGAAGGTACGCTCGAAACACGCCTCGACCAGGTCATCCTTGGCCTCGTTGTGGTGATAGAAGCTGCCCTTGGTGACGTTCAGCTCCGCCGAGATGTCTTCCACGGAGGCGCCCCGATAGCCCTTGCGGTTGATCAGCCGGGTGGCGGCGACGAGAAAGGTCTCATGGGCCGCGTCGCTCAGGGCTTCGGGCGGATTGGGATCGGGCAGGGCCGGAGGGGCCCAGGGTTGGGCGCCGACCGCCAGGCCGCCGCACAGGATGTCGAACATCCGCTCCCGCAGGCGCGGATAGTCCTCAACGTCGTAGCGGCGCAGCCAGGTGACGGTCCAGAAGGCCTGCTCCAGCAACAGGTGCGTGCGCGCCGTGGCCTCGTTCCGGTCCAGCCCGGCGAACTCGGGGTCGTCGAAAAAGCCGCGGATGGTCCGGAACAGATCATTGAAGGCGTCCGACACCTCGGTTCGCAGCGGTTCCTTCAGCGCCCGCATCTCGCCGAAGGCCACGATCGGCGCGGCCTCCTTCAGACGAATCCGGCGGGCCAGGTCGAAGAACAGTTCAAGGAACCGCGCCAGCTGGGCCCGCGCGCCGGAGACGGCCGCCGCTTCGAGGGTCAGGGCGTTGAACATGTCGATGCCGCGCATGAAGCAGGCGGCGGCCAGGTCTTCCTTGCGGCGATAGTAGTAGGTCACCGAGGTTGTGATCAGCCCCACCTCCGCCGCCACGTCGGCCAGGGTCATGCCCTTGACCCCCTGACGGTTCAGGATGGTCGTGGCGGCGGCGAGGATCGCCTCCTTCTTGGCCGCGTAGCGGGCCGTGGCGGCGTTGCCGGGGATGGCGGGTTCGGCGGTCACGCAACGGCCTCCTGGGTGAAGACCGTCTTGAGGTCGGACTTCATGATCTTGCCGTTCGCGTTGCGCGGCAAGGTTTCCGGCCAGAAGGCCACCCGTACCGGAACCTTGAAGGCCGCCAGGCGGGCGGCGACGAAGGCGCGCAGTTCGTGCTCCGTCGCGGACGCGCCCTCTTTCAGGGTCACCACGGCGCCGGGCTCCTCGCCCAGGGTGCGGTGGGGAATGCCGATCAGGGCCGCGTCCATCACGGCCGGATGGTCGTAGAGGACGTTCTCCACCTCGATGCAGTAGATGTTCTCGCCGCCGCGGATCAGCATGTCCTTGGCCCGGTCGATGATGTAGCAGAAGCCCTCTTCGTCCAGCCGCGCGAGGTCGCCGGTGCGCACCCAGCCATCGATGAAGGTCTGGGCGGTGGCTTCCGGCCGGTTCCAGTAGCCGCGCAGAACCATCGGCCCCTTGGCCCACAATTCCCCGACTTCACCAGCGGCCAGTTCGCGGTAAGGCGCGTCCACCGACATGATCTTCATCTCCCCCACGGCCGGGGCGACGCCGCAGCTGTCGGGACGGTTCTCGTAGTCCTCGGCGCCGTTGTTGGTGAAGGTGGCGCTGGTCTCGGTCATGCCCCAGCCGTTACCGGCGGAGGCTGTCGGCCAGACGTCCTTGATCCGCCGCACCAGCTCCGGCGCCGAAGGCGCGCCGCCATAGGTGATGCTCTCGATGGAGCCGAGGTCGAACTCCGCTCGGCGGGGATGCTCCACCAGCTGCCAGGCGATCGTAGGGACCCCGCCGGTGGCGGTGACTCTCTCCCGCTCGATCAGTTGCATGCCCTCCAGGGCGTCCCACTTGCGCATCAGCACCAGCCGTCCGCCGTTGTTCAGCGCGCCGCAGAGGGTCGCCGAACAGCCGGTGACATGGAACATCGGCACCACCAGCAGGGTCACCCGCTGCGGCGTGTCGGGGGAGGGGACCGGCGGCGTCTCGCCACGGCGCAGGAAGGCCCGCGCCAGGGCCGCGCCGGTGGTCATGACGTTGGTCGTCATGGTCCGGTGCGTGCCCAGGGCCCCCTTCGGCTTTCCGGTGGTGCCGGAGGTGTAGAAGATCGTCGCCGGATCATCCGGCGCGATCGGCGTGGTCGGCAGCAGCCGGTCGGGCAGGGTCTCCCAGGCGCCGACCGGGCCGATCACCGACTCCAGCCGCCGCACCCGCGGATCGCTGAACGGGCCATCGGCGCGACAGACATAGACCGTCTCGATGGCCGGGCAGTCGGGCAGGTGTTCGACAATCCGGTCCAGCCGCTCGGGATCGACGATGGCCAGTTTGGCGCCAGAGTCAGCCAGGCCGTACTGCAGCTCCGGCCCTGTCCACCAGGCGTTCAGGGGAGTGACGATCGCGCCCAGGCTGGCGGCGGCGAAGAAGGCCACGGGCCATTCTGGCAGGTTGCGCATGACCAGGGCCACCCGGTCGCCCTTGCGCACGCCATCGGCCGCCAGCCGCGCCGCCAGGGCCGCCACCGCCCGGTGGAATCCCTCGAAGGTCGCACGGTCGTCATCGTAGACAAGGAAGTCACGGGTCGCGAAGGCCCGGCCGTTGGCCACCAACTCGCGCAGGGTCGGGGGGCAGTTCTTCCAGGTCCTGGTGAGGACGCCATCGATCATGACCTCCTCGATCTCGAAGCGTGATCCGGGGGCGGTCAGGATGGCGTGGCAGTCGGCGATGCTGCGGGCGGGCCAGACCATGGGATTTCCTCGGCGCTTCCTTGTTGGAAGGCAGCGTAGAATACCCGGTATGGGCGGGGGAAGGGGGTTAGGGGGATGAGGAGCATGCGCCTTGGAAAAAGCGGCGTAGGGAGTAGCCAAGGGTGCGCAGCGCCCACGGCGTGCGCTGCTCGATCTACTCCCTACTCCCTACTCCCTATGCCCTACGCCGCCGCTTCCTGCGCCGACTGCGCCACGGTGGCCGCGATCTGGTTGATCAGGGTCGATGGCGAGAGCGGCTTGGGCACGATGCCGTTCATTCCGGCGATCAGGTAGGAATCGGCCTGGTGCGACATGGCGTTGGCGGTCATGGCCAGGATCGGGGTGTCGCAGACCGGCGTGGGCAGGGCCCGGATACGGCGTGTCGCCTCAATGCCGTCCATCACCGGCATCTGGATGTCCATGAAGATCAGGTCGAAGGCCGAGCGGCTGGCCGCGGCCACCCCCTGCTGGCCGTCGTCCGCGGTCTCGACCGACGCGCCCAGCTGTTCAAGCATGCGGGTGGCGATCAGGCGGTTGGTCGGGTTGTCCTCGACCACCAGCACCCGCAGGCCTTCCAGCAGGCCCTCGGCCTCGCTCGCGTCCGCTGAGGCGGCCTCGACCCGGGGGGCGATGACCTCGATCCAGAAGGTCGAGCCCTCGCCGAAACTACTCTTGAAGCCGATTTCGCCGCCCATGAGCTCGGCCAGGCGGCGGCTGATGGCCAGGCCCAGGCCAGAGCCGCCGAACCGCCGGGTGGTCGAGCCGTCGGCCTGGTGGAAACGCTGGAACAGGTCGGTCTGGTGGTCCGGCGCGATGCCGACGCCGGTGTCGCAGATCTCGATCCGCAGACGGCTGACTCCATCCTGTTCGACGCGGCTGAGCCAGGCGTCGACCCCGCCGGTCAGGGTGAATTTGACCGCGTTGCCGATGATGTTGAACAGGATCTGGCGCAGCCGCACCGGGTCCACAGACGCCCATCCGAGGTCGGGTTGAACATGGGTGTTCAGCCACAGGCCCTGGGCCGCGGCCTGGGGGCGCAGCAGATTGGCGACGCTGTCCATCAAGGCGGCCGGATCGACGGGCTCCGGAGCGAATTCCAACCGCCCGGCCTCAATCTTGGAGAAGTCGATGACGTCGTTGAGCAGCTCGGCCAGCATCTGGCCACATCCGACGGCTTCCTCCAGCAACTGTCGCCCGTCGGCCGACAGCTTCTCGCTCTTGAGCAGATGCAGGACGCCCAGCACGCCGTTCATCGGGGTGCGGATCTCGTGACTCATGTTGGCCAGGAACTGGGCCTTGGCCTCGGCGGCGTCGAGGGCGGCATCGCGGGCCTCGGCCACCTCGCTGATGTCCTGTGTCAGGCCCAGCACCGCCCAGGCGCCGGACTGGCGTTTCTGCAGCCCGCGCCAGGCCGCCCGCAGCCGGGCCCAGCCCCCGTCGTCGGCGCGGAAGTGACGGTATTCGACCACCTCCGGCTCGCCCGTCGCCAGGGTGCGATAGAAGGCCTCCCCTACCCGGCGCTGGTCGTCCGGATGAATCTCGGAGTTCATCTGGTCGGCGTCGATCGTCCGGCTGCCCGAGGTTCCCGGCGCGCCGGCCTTCGACAGGTCCGGGTCGATGTCGTAGAGGCCCGTGTCAGGATCGAAGCGCCAGATGTAGACCCCGGCGGCCTCGCGGAGCAGGTCATTGGTACGGGCGGCGTTGGCGCTGTCAGCGGCCCGGCGGTGGTCGTCGGTCACGTCCTCGAGCACGACGATGGTGGCGTCGCCAGCGCCCTGCTTGACCCGTGAGCGCATCCACATGACGTCGCCGTCCTTGCGCAGCAGGCGGTGCTCGGCCCGACCCTGGCCGTGGGCGGCGAGATCGGCGATCAGGCCGCGCACGATCTGGTCGTCGCCGGGATGGATGAAGGCCTCGATCGGCCGGCCGACGGTTTCGGCCACCGACCAGCCGGACAGCTCCGTCCAGGCCGGGTTGATCCGCGAGATCGTCCCGCCGCGAATGAGCACGAAAATGTCGACCGTGTTCTGGAAGAACCAGCGCGCGGCCTCGATATCGAGCTCGGATGGGGCATTCGCCCTCGTCGTTCCGGCCATGTCCGTCCCCTAGCGTTCGCCTATTTTGCGTCAGGTTTGGTAAAGTTTGGGTTGCGGCATACCGGCGTTTCGATACGTGGGGCTTCGGGTCGCAGGGAGAAGACGCCATGACCAAGCCGGAAAGCCTCGGATTTTCGTCGGAACGCCTGGCGCGGATCGCGCCGTTCCTCGACGAACGCTACATCAAGCCCGGAAAGCTGCCCTGCGCGCAGGTGCAGGTCTGGCGGCGCGGCAAGCTGGCCTATGACATGACCCTGGGTCTGGCCGACCGTGAGCGCGGAACGCCGCTGAAGGACGACGCCCTCTTCCGCATCTATTCGATGACCAAGCCGGTCACCTCCGTGGCCTTCATGATGCTGGTCGAGGAGGGCAGGGTCGCTCTCGACGAGCCGGTGGCCAGATACATCCCCGAATGGGCCGGTCTGGGCGTGTTCGCCGGCGGCACGGACGCGGGCTGGGCGACGACCCCGCCGAGCCGGCCGATGCAGATCATCGACCTGCTGCGCCACACCAGCGGCCTGACCTACGGCTTCCAGGTGCAGGGAAACGTCGACGCCGCCTACCGCAAGCTGAAGGTGGCCGAGGACCTGCGCTACGGCACCCTGGACGAGTTCATCGCCAAGCTGGCGACCATCCCGCTGAACTTCTCCCCCGGCGAGGCCTGGAACTACTCGGTCAGCACCGACGTGCTGGGCTATCTGATCGGCAAGATCAGCGGCGTGCCGTTCGAGCGGTTCCTGCGGGAGCGGATCTTCGAGCCGCTGGGGATGGTCGACACCGCCTTCACCGTGCCGGCCGACAAGGCGAGCCGGCTGACGGCCTGCTACGCCGCCGGGGTGCTGGGGTCCAAGGCGGTCGCGGCCGGCCCGCCCAAGCTGCAGGACGATCCCGCCGAGAGCCCCTACCTGGCCGAGACCGGCTTCCACTCCGGTGGCGGCGGGCTGGTCAGCACCGCGGCCGACTACATGCGTTTCGCCCGCATGCTGCTGAACGGCGGGGAGCTGGATGGCCACCGCCTGCTGGGCCCCAAGACGCTGCGGCTGATGACTTCCAACCACCTGCCCGGGGGCAAGGACCTGACGCAGATGGCGACCAAGTCGCAGTTCAGCGAGGCGACCTACGCCGGGGTCGGCTTCGGCCTGGGCTTCGGGGTGACCATCGACCTGCCGGCGACCATGCTGGCCGGCAGCGTCGGCGACTTCTTCTGGGGCGGCGCGGCCAGCACCTTCTTCTGGGTCGATCCGGCCGAGGACCTGGCCGTGGTGTTCCTCACCCAGCTGCTGCCGAGCTCGGCCTATCCCGTTCGGCGGGAGTTGCGCACCCTGGTCTATGCGGCGCTCACGGAGTGTGGCTCGTAGCGCCCTCGACGGCCGCCTGCCGCCGGGCGTCCAGCTCGCGCAACGTCTCCTCGTGGCTTTCCCTGGTGATGTTGTAGGTCTGCAGGATGGCCATCGAGGCGATGTAGAGCACGCCGACCACCGGCATGTAGACCAGCAGGAAGTGGGTCAGGATGCCCGGCGGCATGTCGTCGGGCTTGACCCCCGTGGGGAACTTGACCAGCGACAGGATGACCCCGGCGGCCATCACCCCCACGCCGCTGATCGCCTTCTGGATCAGGCTGGTGAAGGCGAAGAACAGGCCCTCTGACCGGCGGCCGGTGCGCAGCTCGCTGTACTCGACCACGTCGGCCAGCATGGCGGTGATCAGGATCGTCGAGGTGATTCCGAGCACCCCGCGGACGATGCCGTCGAGGAACAGCCAGGGCACGATCTCGGGAATCCGGGTCTCGCCGATCATCGCTCCGTTATCCGGGAACAGGCCCAGCAGCCGCAGGATCAGCGGGATGAAGCCGACCAGCACCGCCGCCACCAGCAGGACGCTGCCGGCCGCCTTCTTGCCGGCGCGCCTGGTGAAATAGGGCGCCGCGACCACCGCCAGGCCGGAGGCGAAAAAGGCGTCGATCTGCAGCACCCCGGCCCAGAACCGGTCCAGGCCCCAGACGAAGGTGGTGATGTAGACCGACAGCGAGAACTGGATGCCGATGGCCACCGCCGACACCAGGCCGACGCCGGAGATGGCAAGGAACGGGCGGATGTTGAGGGTCTCGAACACCTCCTTGCCGGTGGCCAGCAGGGAGCGCGGCCGGTGCGGCGCGGGTTGCGGCAGCCAGGGGATGAACTTGTGGGTCCCCGCCGCCGAGATGAGGATCGACAGGAACATCAGCACCGCGCCCAGGATGCCGTATTCCTTGTAGGACTCAGGATTGAGCTGCGCGGTCGGATACTCCGGCGTCGAGCGCATCAGGAACCAGTACATCACCAGGATCAGCGTCAGCCCGCCCCACCAGCCGAAGAAAAACCGCCAGCCGAGCATGCGCGAGCGTTCGGTGTAGTCCTGGGTCAGCTCGGCGGACATGGCCGAGGACGGGATCTCGTAGAGGGTGATGAAGGTGCGGATGATCACCGCCACCGTCACCAGGTACCAGAACTGGCCGGTCTGGCTCCAGTCCATCGGCGGGTTCCACAACAGCAGGAACGACAGGGCCACCGGCAAGGCCGAGGCGTACATGAACGGATGCCGCCGGCCCCATCTGGAGCGGAAGTTGTCGCTCCAGTGGCCGATCACCGGGTCGATCAGGCAGTCCAGCAGCATGGCGGTCATCACCGCCGCGGCCACCATGGTCGCCGGCAGGCCGACCACCTGGTTGTAGAAAATCAGCAGGAAGACGCGGAAGCCGTTGTCCTTCACGCCGTAGGCAATGGAGCCGAAGCCATAGAACAGGCGGGTCCACATCGTGACCGCCGGCCGCGGCCCCAGTCCCTTGACATGGGTTCCCAGACTCGCGCCCTCCGGCGCCGCGCCTTCGGTCATCCTCAACTCCCTGATGGCCGCGGTCTTGACGCCGCTGGACAAATTCGAATTTTGGGTATGGCCGTAGGGGAAGTCAATCGGCGCTGCGGAATTCGGTGACAGTTAACGAATTGCCGCGCCCCCGGCCGACGGCCCGTCCGCAATTCGCAAACTGTCACCGAATTCGATGGGGGAAGGGCAGGGTTGGGGGTGTGTTTCAGGCGCGGGCGCGGTCCAGGTTGCCGGCCCTCACGCGGACCGGGCCCAACCGGCGCCGGCGGAGCACCCCCATCCCCGGCCCTTCCCCCATCGAGGGGGAAGGGAGCGTTCCCTTGATCTCATGCAGGCCAGCGTGCCGGACGGGTCTGATCAGTCCGCCGACACCGCCCTCCGGGCGGCCGCGCCGCGGCGGCGCGAAGCGCCGTCCTTGAGTGATCGGCTCCGCCCGGCGATCGTCTCGGCATGAGATGAAGGGGGTGGTGGGGGTTAGGCGTTCGCGCGTCGGCGATACAGGCCGCGATCTGCGAACTCGAGGAAGCCCTGGTCCCGCAATACCTGTAGTTGCTGCCGGATTTTCGGACGGACGTTGTTGTTGCCGGGGTAGATCGCTGACAGCCGTTCTTCATAGGCATAGACATCAGCCAGCGTGAATTCCGTCTGGTTGATCTCTTCGACGACTTTCACGACGTCGAGGAGCCACCCCCGTGCGCTTTGACTCACGTCGCGCAGGAATCGTGTGGCGCTCCATTGGCTCAACACCACCGCCTTGGCCCTCTGTACGCCGTCGCGGATCAAGCTGATGCGCCCCGCCTCGGGAATGTCACCCAACAGAATGTTGCAGCCCTGCCAGCCGGCGCGGCGGCAGTGCGGCCCCAGCGGTTTGCGCGGTTCGATGATGGTCTGCGTGAAGAAGTGGTTCGGCACGACGATCAGGTCGCTGACCCGCATGCGTGTCTTGTCATAGGCCATGGCCAGAAGACTGGGGCTATTCGGCTGCTTAAGTCGCGCTGTCATGGCGCCGTAGGCGCCGTCTACGACCTTCCGCCCCAGCCGTCCGTTCTTGGCCTTCAGTTCAAACTCTTCGCCGCATGCCACACAGCCGAAGTCGGCAACCGGCGAGTTGTTGGCGAAGGGCTTCAGCCGTTCGGCGCCGCAAGCGGGACAGAACATGTGGGCCGCGATCCAGCCCTCCGACAGAACGCGGGCGTTCTGAGAGGCGCTGACGAAGACCGCCTGCTCTTCCGCGAATCCCAGGTTGCTCCAGGAGTCTTCGTCCGCCATGGGCGGAGACTGTAGCCCGTTTGGCTAATCAGCCCTTACCGCGCGCGGTGGATTCGATCTCTTCACCATCGTCGTCGAGGGCGACCACATGGCGTGCGTCGAACTCGACGACGCCGGACTTTTCCCAGACGACGTCCACATCGCAATCGTAGACCAGATCAACAGCCTCCTGCGCCGTGTCCGCCTCAACCTTGGTGAGATAGTCGACGTAGGCGTCCACTCGGCTGAGCACCGTGAAGACAGGCAACCGAAACTCTCCCGACAGATTGATACTGCGAAGAATGCAATCATAGGAATCGAAATATCACAACAAATATCTTAGGTAGCGAGCCCGCCTCTACCTTGATCATTCGAGTGGGGCGCATAAATATACGCACGGAGTTGGCTCCATGCCGATCCTGGAATTGTCGAGCGCCAAGGTCGTGAGGCGTCTTGAACGTGAGGGCTGGATCAATGAAGGCGGTGGCAAACATGACGTGTTTCGTCATCCGCAGAAGAAGGGGGTCGCGATTGTTCCGCGTCACCGGCAACTCACGCCCGGCGTTGCCCGTACCATCGCCAAGGCCGCAGGCTGGTTCGGTGACTGAATGGAGGCCCTGTCGATGACTCGCTACGTCGCACTGATTGACGGTGAACCCGGCGCCTTTGGTGTGGTCATCCCCGACTGCCCGGGGTGCGCCGGTATGGGCGACACCATCGAGGAAGCACTCGACAGCGCCACGGAAGGGCTGCGCATCTGGGTTGAGGCTATTGAAGCCCAGGGTGATCGTGCACCGATCCCCCGCTCGATGGCGGCTGTGCGTGCCGAGGCGGAAGCCGACCCTGAAACGGGGGGGGTGCTCTACGCCACAGTGCCGCTGATCCGGCATCTCGGGCGGCCCGTGAAGGCCAATCTGTCGCTGGACTCGGGCGTACTCTCAGCCATCGATGCGACCGCCCGGCGGCTTGGCGTTACGCGCTCGGCGATGGTGGAAATGCTGGCGAAAGTTGCGTTGCCCGGATTCGGATAGTGCCTACAACCGCCCCTTCCTGAACCGCTCCTGCGCCTCCGCCCTTGCCGCCTTCCGCTCCCGCTTCGGCGCTTCCCGGTCCACCGCCTCTCCAGGCGCGGTCATCAGGTCGTTGGCGAACTCCAGGTCCAGCATCTTCAGGCGCTTGATCTCGTCGCGTAGTCGCGCGGCGGTCTCGAACTCCAGGTTGCCGGCGGCCTCGCGCATCTTCGTTTCCAGGTCCCGCAGGGTGGTCTGGAAATTCGACCCGAGGAACGGGCGCGCGTCCTCGGCCACGCCGACGTCCACATTGACCCGGTCCCCCCGCTCGTACGGGCTGGCCAGGATCTCCTTGATCCGGCTCTTCACGCTCTCCGGGGTAATCCCCTGTTCCAGGTTCCAGGCGTGCTGCTTGTCCCGCCGGCGCTGGGTCTCGCCCATGGCGCGTTCCATGCTGCCGGTGATGCGGTCGGCGTAG
>JACRBD010000311.1 GCA_016234625.1 Caulobacterales bacterium
GACGGCCGCTGGCAATGGCGGCGGACCAGTCGCGACGTGGTGGTCCAGAAGGGCGCGCTGGCCATCGGCGCCGGGGGCGCGGCGCGCGTCACCCGCCGTCTCGGCTGGGGCGACTATCGCGTCGTGGTCGAGGGACCGGGCGGGGCGAAGAGCGTCATCCGCTTCGCCGCGGGCTGGGGCGCCCCGGCCAAGGACGCCGAGGCTCCCGATTTCGTACGCATCAGCGCCGGGACCGGCGTCCATGCCCAGGGCGACACCGTCACCCTGACCATCAAGGCCCCTTACGCCGGCGAAGCCCAGGTGGCCGTCGCCACCGACCGGGTGGTCGACTTCAAGACCTTCACCGTCGGCCCCAATGGCGGATCGGTGACCCTGAAGACCACGCCCGCCTGGGGCGGCGGGGCCTATGTGCTGGTCAGCGTGATCCAGCCGCGCGACCCGTCGGCCACGCCCAAGCCGCGCCGCGCGCTCGGGTTGATGTATGTGCCGCTCGATCCCAAGGGGCGGAAGCTGACGGTCGACCTTGGCACGCCGGTCAAGCTGAACAGCCGCGCGCCGGTCGAAGTGCCCGTCACCGTTCGTGGGCTGGGGGTCGGCCAGCGGGCCCGCATCACTGTCGCGGCGGTCGACGAGGGCATCCTGCGCCTGACCAAGTTCGACACGCCCGATCCGGTGAAGTGGTACTTCGGCAAGCGGGCCCTGACCCTCGACTACCGTGACGACTACGGCCGCCTGCTCGACCCGAATCTTGGCGCCCCGGCCAACGTCAATTTCGGCGCCGACCAGCTCGGCGGCGAGGGGCTGACGGTCACCCCGATCAAGTCCGTGGCCCTGTGGTCCGGCGTGGTCGAGACCGGTCTGGACGGCAAGGCGCGGGTCAAGCTGCCCGCCGCCGAGTTCAACGGCGAGCTGCGGGTCATGGCTGTGGCCTGGACCGACGAGGCTGTCGGTTCGACCTCCAAGGCGATGACGGTGCGCGAGGCGGTGGTCGCCGATCTCAACCTGCCCCGCTTCCTCGCCCCGGGCGACCGCCCGTTCGCCACGCTCGAACTGCACAATGTCGAGGGCAGGGCCGGCGGCTACACCGCCGAGACCAGCTCGTCCGGCGGCGTGGTGATGACGTTCAAGAAGCTGTTCCAGCTGGCCGTTGGCCAGCGGGTGGCCGAGCGCTTCCCCTTCATGGCCCCGACCCGCTCGGGCATCGGCAAGGTGGGCTTCAAGGTCACCGGCCCGGGCTTCACGACCGGCAAGGACTATCCGATCCAGACCCGTCTGGGCTGGAGTGCGATCACCCGCACCACCAGCGAGCTGCAGCGTCCGGGAGAATCCTTCACCCCGCCGGCCCAGCTGCTCGCCGGCATGGCGGCGGGCGACGTGACCCTGCAGGTCAGCTACTCGCCGTTCCGCGGCTTCGACCCCGGCCCGATCGCCGTGTCCCTGTCGCGTTACCCCTACGGCTGCACCGAACAGGTGGTGTCGGTGGCCTATCCGCTGCTCTACGCCCGCGAGATGGCCGCCGACCCGAAGAAGCGCTCGTCCTCGGCGGCGCTGAACGACGCGGTCGGCCGGCTGCTGGATCGCCAGACCCTCGACGGGGCCTTCGGTCTCTGGCGGGTCGGCGACGGCGAGGCGGACGCCTGGCTGGGCGCCTACGCCACCGACTTCCTGTGGGAAGCCAGGCAACGCGGCGCGCCCGTGCCGCAGGCGGCGATGGACCGCGCGCTGTCGGCCATGCGCCAGATCAGCCGTCCCGACGGCTGGGCCAGCGTCTCCTACCGGCTGTCCTATCCCGACTGGTGGTACCGGACCGACGCGGAGTCGAAAAAGGCCACCGACCGGATGCGTTCCAGGGCCTCCGCCTACGCCCTCTACGTGCTGGCCAAGGCGAAACAGGGCGACCTGGCCCGCCTGCGCTGGTGGCACGACGTCCATATGAAGGACGATGATTCGCCGCTGGCTCGCGCCCAGATCGGGGCCGGCCTGGCCCTGATGGGCGACAAGGCGCGCGCCCGGTCGTCGTTCAAGCGCGCTGTGCAGGCCCTAGGTTATCGCGACGACGCTGACTGGTACCAGAGTGGGTTGCGCGACCTGGCCGGGGTCATCGCCCTGGCCTACGAGGCGGGCGAATACGACATCGCCCGTAGCCTGCAAGGCCGGCTGGAGAACGCCGTCCGCAATCCGGACTCGCTCAACACCCAGGAGCAGGCTCGCCTGCTGCAGGCGGCCTCCTTCATGCTCAAGGCGGCCGGGGTGCAGCGAATCGACGCCAGGGGCGCTACGGCCCTGACCTCGGCTGGCGGCGGCACGCGCTGGGCGGTCGGCCGCCTGGCCGACGCGGTCTTCACCAACAAGGGTTCCGGCGCCCTGTGGCGGACGGTCACCGTGCGCGGCACGACCATCGCGGCGCCGGGGGCGGAAGCCAACGGCATCTCGGTCGACAAGCGCTACTTCACCATGCAGGGCGGCGGCGTGAACCTGGCCAATGTGCGCCAGGGCGACCGGATCATCGTGCTGGTCTACGGCCGCTCCAGCCAGGCCCGCACCGTACCGCTGGTGGTCGATGACGCCCTGCCGGCCGGCTGGGAGATCGAGACCGTGCTCGGTCCCGAGGACGCAAAGGAGGGGCCGTTCAAGTTCCTCGGCGAACTCTCCGGGGTGGATGTGCAGGAGGCGCGCGACGACCGCTACATCGCCGCCCTCGACCTGGCCGGAGCCCGGCCCTACGCCATGGCCTATGTGGCCAGGGCGGTGACTCCGGGCGACTTCTTCCTGCCCGCGCCGGAGGCTCGCGACATGTACCGTCCCGCGGTCAAGGCCCGCGGATCGGCCAGCCGCACGACCATTGCGCCGGGGAGCTAGGCCTCACGCGTGTCCGAGTCGCCCGAAAATGGGCCGCCTTCAACAGACCCTCCCTTCCCCCTGGAGGGGGGAAGGGCCAGGGATGGGGGTGGCGCTCGTTCGGTTCGCGCGGTGTCGGAGGGCAGTGCTCCGCCGGCCGACACGACTGTAGCGGACAGACCTCCACCCCCATCCCCGACCCGTCCCCCCTCCAGGGGGAAGGGCGACAAAGGGAGGGGGATTGTTCTTGGCCTGATCGCTTTCCTGTCCTTCGAAGTCGTCGTTCTGACCCTCGACACCCTGTTCCCCCCCGATCTGTCGCGCGGGGCGCGGTCCTCGCCGGTGGTGGTCGATCATCGCGGGGCCTGGCTGCGCGCCCTGCCGGTGGAGAACGGCCGCTGGAGGATCCGGGCGGACCTGAAGCGAACGGACAAGTCCTTCCTGCGCCGCCTTGTGGCGATCGAGGACAGCCGCTTCTGGCGCCATGACGGCGTCGATCCGGCCGCGGTCGTCAGGGCCGGCGGCTCGGCCCTGCTGCGCGGGCGGATCGTCTCCGGGGCTTCGACCCTCAGCATGCAGACGGCCCGGCTGCTGGAGCCGCATCCGCGCACCCTCGGCGGCAAGCTGGTGGAGATGATCCGCGCCGTGCAGCTGGAGATCCGCTACTCCAAGCGCGAGATCCTCGCCCTCTATCTGACGCTCGCGCCCTATGGCGGCAATTTGGAGGGGGTGCGGGCGGCCAGCCTCAGCTACTTCGGCAATGAGCCCGAAACCCTGACCCTCGGCGAACAGGCCCTGCTGATCGCCCTGCCACAGTCGCCGGAGGCGCGCCGCCCGGATCGCCGCCCGGTGGAGGCTCGCACCGCCCGCAAACTGGTTCTGCAAAGGATGGTCGCCGCCGGTCTGGCGACCCAGGCCGAGGCCGAAGAGGCCGACGCCGAGACCCTGCCAGCCCGCGCCCGCTTCCCGGCCCTGGCCTGGCACGCCGCCGGCGAACTGGCCCGGGCCGCGCCGCTCAGCCAGGCCACGGTGGTCTCGACCCTCGACGCGACTCGACAGGCCAGGCTGGAGCCCCTGGCCGCGACCGACGCCC
>JACRBD010000312.1 GCA_016234625.1 Caulobacterales bacterium
CCGCTTCACCTCGCCCCGGCCGGGACGCGGTGAAGCGGCACAACAACAAACCCGGAAAACTGTCACCCATGTGACCGGTCCATAACGTCAACCATGTGCCCGGTTGCTCAGGCGGAGCCAGGTCGGAGAGGGAGGAGCCGGTGTGGGACTCGTCTGGAACCAGCGGCGTTTCCCTCTCCACCAGCCTCCGGCTGGTCCCCCTCTCCCTCCGGGAGAGGCAAGGACAACGTGATGAGACCTCGCCCTGACGCCTTGATGGAATGGGAGCGCGGGCGGTCGTCATGGTCAAGGACGGGTCCTTCGGACCCGCCGCTGCGCGGCCGGCGAAGCCGGTCCTTGAGCAGGTCGTCCGCCCGCGCCATGCTCCGCCAAGGCATCAGGGCGGGGTGTGGCTGGTTGGCGAGGTTTCGGAATGGTGGGACACAGTCTGCGCGAACGGCTCAGAGTCTGGTTCCTCTTCAACGAGTCGGCGGCGCTATGGGTGGCCATTCTCGGAGTGGCGCTCATCCTCGGCGGCATTACCGCGGCGATCCACTACGCCCAGACGCCGACCGGCCCTTGGACCGACCAGAAAGCAACCATCGTCACCATGGGAGACTGGCTGTCCGATGTCGGCAACATCCCCCAGGCGGTGGTTCGTCTGCCCGACGGGCGCTCCGTCACCGTAACGCTCAACCGCACGCATAGCTGCCGCATCGGGGATCAGGTGATCGTCTCGGTCGGGCCCGAGCGGTCTGGCATGGGCCACGCCATCCGTAGCCAAGGCTGCAACACCTAGCCCGCTTGTGCTATATATTCCCACCCCAAGGGCGGCCGCATCGGCCGCCCGCTGTGTTTGCGCCATGACCCTGCCCGCCCCCCTTGCCGCCGATGCCGACGACGTCCAGGTCGTCACCTTCGGCTGCCGGCTGAACGCCTACGAGAGCGAGGCCCTGCGCGCGCGGGCGCAGGCGGACGGGGTCGAGAACGCGGTGGTGTTCAACACCTGCGCGGTGACCAACGAGGCCGTCCGCCAGGCGCGGCAGGCGATCCGCAAGGCGCGCCGGGAGCGGCCGGATGCCCGGCTGATCGTCACCGGCTGCGCGGCCCAGATCGACCCGGCCGCCTTCGCCGCCATGCCGGAAGTCGACCTGGTGCTGGGCAACGCCGAAAAGGCCCAGCCCGGGGCGCTGAACGACGCGTCGGCCCGGGTGCGGGTCAACGACATCATGTCGGTGCGCGAGACCGCCGGCCATCTGATCGACGGCCTGCGCGACCGCTCGCGGGCGTTCGTCGAGGTGCAGAACGGCTGCGACCACCGCTGCACCTTCTGCATCATCCCGTTCGGCCGGGGAAACTCGCGCAGCGCCGCCGCCGGCGAGGTGGTCGAGCAGGTCCGCCGCCTGGCCGCCGAGGGCTATCGCGAGGTGGTGCTGACCGGCGTCGACATCACCAACTGGGGCGCCGACCTGCCCGGCCAGCCGACGCTGGGCCAGCTGGTCTCGCGGATTCTCAAGCTGATCCCGTCCCTGCCCCGCTTGCGGCTGTCGTCGATCGACGCCGCCGAGATCGATCCGGACCTGATGCGCTGTCTGGCCGAAGAACCGCGGCTGATGCCCTATCTGCATCTGTCGCTGCAGGCCGGGGACGACCTGATCCTCAAGCGGATGAAGCGCCGCCACCTGCGCGCCGACGCCCTCAAGCTGATCGCCGAGGTCCGCGCCGTGCGGCCGGACGCCGCCTTCGGCGCCGACCTGATCGCCGGCTTCCCGACCGAGAGCGAGGCGGCGTTTGAGAACACCCTGGCGCTGGTCGAGGAGGCGGGCCTCAGCTTCCTGCACGTCTTCCCCTACAGCGCCCGCCCCGGCACGCCCGCCGCGAAGATGCCGCCGGTGAAGGGCCCCGTGATCAAGGCCCGCGCCCGCCGCCTGCGCGAGGCCGGCGAGGCGGCGCTGCGACGGCATCTGGAACGCCAGGTGGGCCGGGTGCTCAACGGGCTGGTGGAGAAGGCCGGCGTGGCGCGGGCGGATGACTTCACCGAGATCGCGTTCGTGGGCGAGGCGCCGGTCGGCGAGATTGTGGCGATGCGGGTGACGGGCGTCGAAGGCGCGCGGGTGACGGCGGAGCTTGTCCTCCCCCAGTAGGGGGAGGGGGACCATCCGAAGGATGGTGGAGAGGGAGGCGCGGCGGCGGATCGTAGGCCACGCTCGCCCCGCTTCTCGCTGCATTCTCCGGATGCTGATACGCCCTGAAGGCCTTGATGGAATTGTTCGCTCCGGGCGGCGACCTTGGTCAAGGACCGCTTCGCGGCCGCGCAGCGGCGGGCCCTTCGGGCCCGTCCTTGACGAAGGTCCCGCCGGAGCAAGAATGCTCATCAAGACATCAGGACGTTCTCCGCCAGGCAGACCGGGGGGAGTCGTCAGCCAACGGCGTCTCCCTCTCCACCATGCTCCGCATGGTCCCCCTCTCCCTCGCGGGAGAGGAAGCTCGAGGCCGGAGCTCGCGATTCCATCAAGGCCAAAGGGCGATTGTCATCCGGGCGTTCGGGCGTAACCTCCCCTCCAAGCAACCGGGGGGTTACGAACCATGACCACATCCAACAGCCGCCTGTGGCCGGCGCTCACGGCGCTGACGGGCCTGGGCTCGCTCGCCATCACCGTCGCCTTCCGCATGCTGGCGCCGGTCAAGGCGGCCGGCGCCTGCATGACCGACGGGGCGGTGATCCAGTTCGAGCTGGCGACGAAGATGGCCGACCTCGACGCCGTCTTCGGAGCCCCCGGCTGTCAGGCCAAGGTCATCGCGGCGATGGACGCGGTGAACCACCTGGACATCGCCGCCTATATCCCGACCTACACCGCCTTCTGCATCTGCGCCGCCATCTGGCTGGGTGGGCGGCTGCGGGCGCCGCTGGTGCTGGCGGCGGTCGGCCTGGCGCTGGTCGCCTTCGCCGCCGACATGGTCGAGACCACCGGGCTGTTGCAGGTGACGAAAAACCTCGCCGCCGCCGAGCCGCTGCTGGGCCGGATATCGACCGCCGCCTGGATCAAGTTCGGCGCCCTGGCGCTGAACGCGCTGGCGCTGGCGCTGATCTGCCTGAGGGGCAGTCCGCGCCGGCTGATCCTGGGGGTGCTGCTGGTCCTGCCGGTGGTCGGTACGGCGCTGGCCTATCTCGACCACGGCCGGCTCGGCCTGATGACCCTGGGCTTCGTGCTGAGCTGGACGCCGATGATGCTGCTGGCGATCAGGGAGACGGTCTGGGCGAGGAAGAGCGCCTGACCATGAACGGTCGGTGGGCTGTCTTCATGGCGGACCATGCCCTGATGTCTTGACGGCCAGTGTTGCTCCGGCGGCGGCCCTGCTCAAGGACCGCCTTCGGCGGCCGCGGAGCGGCGACCCCGAAGGGGTCGTCCTTGACCAGGTCCGACGTCCGGAGCGCATCATTCCATCAAGGCCAAAGGGCAGGTGTCTTCCGGTTGGTGATGAACAGCCTATACGGGGTCACCGCCTAGCTCTCGGGATCAGCCTGTCCGGGGAACCCCGGCAGGCTCCAGCCGAACCGCAGCGCCCCGCCGCGCACCGCGAAGGCCACGACCATCCCCGCTCCGCCGGCGAACAGGCCATCGCCGCCGAAGCCGGCCAGGCCAACGAACACCCCCGCCCCCATCAGCGCCGCGGTGACATAGATCTCCCGTCGCAGCAGGACCGACGGCTCGCCCGCCAGCACGTCGCGGATCACCCCGCCGAAACAGGCGGTCAGCACGCCCATGACGACGGCCGAGATGGGATGCACGCCCAGGCTCAGGGCCTTGGCCGCCCCGACCACGCAGTAGGCGGCCATGCCGATGGC
>JACRBD010000005.1 GCA_016234625.1 Caulobacterales bacterium
ATCGCAATCGGCCGATCAGGCCGTTCCTGTTCGAGTGGCGTCGCCTTTGGGTGGGAAGCGGATGTTGGCTACTGAGCCATTTCAGTGGCCGGGCTTCCGGAACGCGGGATCGAAGTTGGGGTTCGGCTTGAACTCGTCCGTTAGCTCGCCTTGCTCGTCAACCTTCCACGCCCCCTTAATTGCCTGTGGAGGCACGGCTTCCGTGGTGCTGTAGCCACCGCCGACTTCATAGACCCAGCCGCCTGGGTTTGCCTTTGCTTCGGCTCTGGCGGCCTCACTCCTAGCCGGCAGTATAGGTTCGCCTTCGGCGTTTGATCTCGGCTTCCGCCCGAACAGCTTTGAAATCAAGACTAGACGCTCCTCAGGTGGCCGCCGCTGTTGCCGTACTTTTCGTTGAGATCAAGAACTCGATGACCGGTGATCGTCGCCGACCGCCGGTCAACCACGATGACCAGCAACGCATTGAACCGTTTGGTGCCGACCAACACCTGATCGAACCAGCCTCGGGCATCCCTATAGACGTAGTGAACGTCATTTAAGCCAGGGAGCCCTAGCTCATCCAGATCGAGCGCGTCGACATAGGGCCAGATGTCCACACAGGCGTCTCTCTCGCCCATGACGTCTCGCATTGGCTCGGCAAAACAGGCCGCGAAATCTTCGGCTGAGAGGAGGCGGGGCATGGTCATCGTCCATGCTTATCGGACATCAGCTAGGAGGGCGTCCACCGCTTGCCGGCGAGCCTCGAAGTCGTGGTTCAGAGCCAGACGTTCCTCTTCATCCTCGCGCCAGATGCCGAAATCGGACAGGCCCCGTGGGTTGCGAGCCAATATGGCCCATGCCTTCGTCGCGCCTTGAAGGCGACGCCCCGGATCAAGGGCGTCGTCCGTCAGCTCAGCAAGAACGCCCCCAACTAGCCGTGCAAGTGTGGGCTCTCGCTCTTGCAGCAGAGATGCCCCCAATGTCGGAGATGGCCCTCGGCCCGGTTGAGCCTGTCTATGCCGATCATGCAGCTATTTTAGCGTAGCGCTGGCCGCAAGCGGACGACCCGAACGTCAGCTTCGGGTCGAACGCAGACACCTGCCGAGCCCCAAGCCTGCGCTAACCCGCCCTACCCGAACATCGCCTGTTCAAACGCGTCCGGCGCGGCCATCGCCGCCTTCGATCCCAGCACGGAGACCACGCACCTGCGCCGACCGACCATCCGCTCGCCCAGGCGGGCGAAGTCGGCGGCGGTCACCTGGTCGATAGCCTCGGCGAGGTCGGCGGGGGTGTAGAGGTGACCGAACATCAGGGTCTGGCCGGCGGCCTGTTCGGCGCGGTTGAGGGGCTGCTCGCGGCCCATGAACAGGCTGGCCTTCAGCTGGGCCTTGGCGCGGGCCAGCTCGGCTTCGCCGACCGAGCCGGCCAGCGCGCGAATCTCCGCGGCGGCGATGCGGGCCAGTTCGGCGGCGTCGCCGGCCGCGCAGCCGGCGTAGATCCCCAGCATGCCGACGTCGGCGTAGGTGTCGGCATAGGCGTCGATGGCGTAGGCCAGGCCGCGCTTCTCGCGGGCCTCCTGGAACAGGCGCGAGGACATGCCGCCGCCCAGGGCCTCGGCGAACAGCCGCAGCACGAAATAGTCGGGATCGCCGGCCCCGACCGCCGGCAGCATCAGCACCACATGGGCCTGTTCCAGCTTGCGCAGTTTCGCCGCCCGGCCGCCGGTGAAGGCCGGGGCGGCGGGCAGGGGCGCGCCCTCGTGGGCGGGGAGGTGGCCGAATGTCTCCTCGGCCAGCTTCAGCAGGTCGTCCTCGTCCACCTTGCCGGCGGCGGCGACCACCAGCCGGTCGGGGGCGTAGAGAGCGGCTCGCCAGTCGTTGAGCGCATCCGGCGTGGCGCTTTTCAGCGACCTCACCGTGCCCAGGATCGGCCGCCCCAGCGGCTGGCCGGCGAAGGCCTGTTCCTGGGCCAGTTCGAACACCAGGTCGTCGGGGGTGTCGAGCGCCTCGGCGATCTCCTGGCCGACCACCTGTTTCTCGCGGACCAGGTCGCCGGCGTCCAGGGTCGGGCGCAGCAGCAGGTCAGCGGTGATCCGCATGGCCAGGGGCAGGCCGCCAGCCAGGCAGCGGGTCTGGAAGCTGGTGCGCTCATAGCCGGTGGCGGCGTTGAGATGGCCGCCGGCGGTCTCGATGTCCTCGACGATGGCTCGCGCCGTCCGGCCGCCGGCGCCCTTGAAGACCATGTGTTCCAGCAGGTGCGACCAGCCAGAGTGGCTCTCGTCCTCGTAGCGGGCGCCGCGGCCGGCGACGACGGTCAGGGCCAGGGTCTCCAAGCCGGGCATGGGGTCGAACACCACCCGCACGCCATTGCTCAGGGTGTGGAGGCGTGTGGTCACCGGGCGGCGAAGGCGCGGACATAGGCCATGATGGCCTCGGCGTCGGCGGGCAGGTGGTCGTAGCGCTCGGGCTTGCCGGTGACGCCCTGGGCCG
This sequence comes from Caulobacterales bacterium, assembly GCA_016234625.1. Lineage (GTDB taxonomy): Bacteria > Pseudomonadota > Alphaproteobacteria > Caulobacterales > Caulobacteraceae > Caulobacter. The sequence goes on from JACRBD010000005.1 coordinate 2,469, forward strand.
AGGCCGGCACATCCGGCGTCACCCCGGTGGCCGCGTGGACCGCTTCGGGGAACTTGGCCGGGTGGGCGGTGGACAGCACGGCCATCGGCGTCGTCGGGTCGGGCAGGCTGGCCCGACGGGCGGCGGCCACGGCCACGGCGGTGTGCGGGTCGATCAGTTCGCCGGTCTCGTTCAGCGTCGACAGCATCGCGCGGGCGGTGTCGTCCTCGGTCACCGAGGCGCCGGAGAAGGTCTCGCGCATGGTCGCGACGGCCTGGGGCGGCAGGTCGATGACGCCGGTCTCACTGAACGCCCGGAAGGCGCGGCCGGTCTCGACCCCGTCGCGGCGGACGCTCTCGTAGTAGAGCCGCTCGAAGTTGGAGGCGACCTGGATGTCCATCGCCGGCGACTGGGTGGCGGCGACCACGCCCCGGGCGTAGCGGCCGGTCTCGAAGGCGCGGCTGAGGATGTCGTTGCTGTTGGTGGCTACCAGGATGCGAGCGATGGGCAGGCCCATGCGCTTGGCGACCCAGCCGGCGAAGGCGTCGCCGAAATTGCCCGTCGGCACGGCGAAGGCCACCGGCCGGTGCGGCGCGCCCAGCGCCACCGCGGCGGTGAAGTAGTAGACCGCCTGGGCGGCGATGCGGGCGAAATTGATCGAGTTGACCCCCGACAGGCCCACGGCGTGGCGGAACTGGTCGTCGCCGAACAGGCTCTTGAGGATGGCCTGGCAGTCGTCGAAGGTGCCGTCGACCGAGACGCAGGCGACATTGCTCTCGCCGGCCGTGGTCATGAACCGGCGCTGGACCTCGCTGATGCGGCCTTCCGGGAAGAGCGCGACGATGCGGGCGTTGCTGCGGCCGCGGAAGGCCTCGACGGCCGCGCCGCCGGTGTCGCCGGAGGTGGCGCAGACCACGGTCATGGTCCGGCCGTGCCGGGCCAGGGCGTAGTCGTACAGCCGCCCGAGCAGCTGCATGGCCACGTCTTTGAAGGCAAGGGACGGGCCGTGGAACAGCTCGACGGTGAACAGGCCGGGCGACAGCTGCTTCAGCGGGCAGGTGGCGGCGTGGGTGAAGGTCGAATAGGCCTCCTCGCACATCTCCTCGAGCGCATCCTGCGGGATCTCCCCGCCGGTGAAGCGGCCGAGAATGTCGGCGGCGACCTGGGCGTAGGGCTTGCCGGCGAACCCGGCGATCTCGTCGAAGGTCAGTTCGGGCCAGGTCTGCGGCACATAGAGGCCGCCGTCGGGCGCCAGGCCCGACAGGATCGCCTGCAGGAACCCGACCGCCGGGGCGTCCGGCCCCGAGCCGGTCCGTGTGGAAACGTATTTCATTCAGGCCTTCATCCTGCGCCGGACGAGGGCCGCATAGACGGCGGCCAGGGCTCCGGCAAGGCCGAACCAGGTCAGGGCGTATTCGAGGTGACGATTGGCGATGTCCAGCGGGAGCGGTTCCGGGATCAGGGCCGGCCACTCGGGATTGCTCGAGGTCTCGGACATGACCATCACCCCGGGATGGCGCCGGGCGCCCAGGGCCAGGGCCATCTGATCCAGATCGCGGACGTAGAAGCGGTTCCCGCTCATCGGCGGGGTGAACAGGCCGGGCTCTTCGCCGTCGCGCAGGACGCCGGTCAGATGAACCACCGCCGTGGTGACCTTGACCGGGGGCCGGGCGGTGACTGTGTCGACCACGAAGCCCCGGTCGATCATGACCTGCGTGCGCGACCCGACCGGGCTGCACAGCGACACGATGCGGGCGCCGGCCTTGCCCTCGCGGATGGCGTAGACCTCGACGAACGGCGCGTTGGCCAGGCCCGGACAGTCGAGTTCGACCCGGCGGTAGCGGTAGGCCGGCGTCAGGGGCACCTGGCCGATGGGTTTGGGCTGCTCCGCCTGGGCCTCGGCGATCCGCGCCAGCAGGTCGGTCTTCCAGGCCAGCCGCTTGAGCTGCCACCCTCCAAGACCGCAGAGAATGGCGAAGGCGATCGCGGTGGCCACGGTGAGGCCGATGGGAAACCTCTTCATCCGCTCATCCCGGTGAAGGCCGGGATCCAGGCTTTTTTCTGAAACTCCCCCGCGCGTCCGATCGGCCCCAAAAACACCTGGGTCCCAGCCTTCGCCGGGATGAGCGGAATTTTGAGCGGACGACCGCTCATTCCCGCCCGGCCTCCCGGGCCTTGTTGGTGAACTGGGCGGCGACCAGCAGGCCCTTGAAGGGCCGCAACAGGGCCCCGCAGATCAGCGCGGTCAGCGGCAGCCAGATGATCAGCTGCAGCCAGATCGGCGGGCTGTAGGCGATCTCCGTGAACACCGCGCCAAAGGCGACGATGAAACCGCCGATGAGGATGACGAAGACGGCCGGACCGTCGCCGGTGTCGGCCGATTTCAGATCAAAGCCACAGGCTTCACAGGTCGGGGCCACCTTCAGGAAGCCCTCGAACAGATGGCCTTCGCCGCAGTTGGGGCAGCGACCCGCCGCCCCCGCCGCGTACGGATTGACCATCCTAGGCCGTCCCGAAGATCACGTAGATGAAGGCGAACAGGAACAGCCAGACCACATCGACGAAGTGCCAGTACCAGGCCGCCGCCTCGAAGCCGAAGTGCTGCTTGGGGCTGAAGCCGCCGCCCAGCAGGCGCAGGAAGCAGACCGTCAGGAAGATGGTCCCGATCAGCACGTGGAAGCCGTGGAAGCCGGTGGCCATGAAGAAGGACGACCCGTACAGGCCGGCGTTCACCGCCTCGTCCGAGTAGAACAGCTTCTCGTGCAGGATGTGGTTGTACTCGTAGGCCTGGATCGAGGTGAACAGCACGCCGAGCGCGATGGTCAGGAACAGGCCGATCTTGGCGGCCTTGCGGTCGCCGACCTGCAGGGCGTGGTGGGCCCAGGTGACCGTGGTGCCCGACAGCAGCAGGGTCAGGGTGTTGACCAGCGGCAGGTGGAAGGCCGGAACCAGTTCGACGCCCTTGGGCGGCCAGGTCTTCCAGGCCTCGGCCACGCCTTCGAAGTTGCCCATCTCCGGCGTCAGTGTGCGGTGGCCCTGGAACAGGACCATCTCGAAGAAGATCCAGAACCAGGCGACGAAGAACATCACTTCCGACGCGATGAACAGGATCATGCCGTAGCGCAGGCCGATGGACACCACCGGGGTGTGGTCGCCGGCGTTGGCTTCCTTGACCACGTCCATCCACCAGCCGAGCATGGTGAACAGGACGAGGGCGAGACCGGCGGCGGCGTAAAGCCAGTTGCCCTTCTCGACCCAGAACAGGCCTTTCATGCCCGCGACCGCGCCGAGCATCATCACCGTGGCGGCGATGGATCCGACCAGCGGCCAGGGGCTGGGGTTGACCAGGTGGTAGTCGTGTTTGACGGCGCCGTGGGCCATGATCGTGCCTGAACCTCTTTGTCCCCCGAAACGGGCCAGCCGTTCCGACTTCAATGGGGTGCTATAGCCTCGCCCCGGCGTTTTCGCCAAGAGCCGCTTGGGGTTTCTTCTCCGTGGAGGGGAAGAAGGTGTAGGAAAGTGTGACCTCCTGGGCGCCGCGGGTCTCGAAATCCTCGGCGAATCTGGGGTCCACGAAGTAGACCACCGGAAATTCGACCGTCTGGCCGGGCTGGATGGTCTGGTCGGTGAAACAGAAGCATTCGAGCTTCTGGAAGTAGAGACCAGCTGATTCGGGAATCACATTGTAGCTGGCCCGGCCGGTCAGCGGCGTCTTGCCGTTGTTGGTCACCCTGTAGAAGGCCAGCCCCGTGTCGCCGATCTTCAGCTCCTGGCTGACCTGGTTGGGAGTAAAGGTCCAGGGCAGGTCGCGGACATTGGCGTCAAAGCGGATGGTCAGCTTGCGGTCCAGCACATGGCTGGGCGCCGCCTCGGCCTTGCGCACCGTGCCGTCGAAGCCGGTCAGCTGGCAGAAGGCCTTGTACAGCGGCACCGAGGCGTAGGCCGCCCCGACCATGCCGGCGAAGATCGCTCCGCACAGCAGGGCGATGCGGGCGTTGCGCCTGGCGGCCTTGCGCGCGGGATCAGAGGTGGGGTGCTGCATTGGCTCCCATCCGGATCACGGTGACCGCGAAGACGATGACGACGAAGGCCAACAGGCCCAGGCCCAGGGCGATGTTGCGGCCGGACCGGGCCTTGCGGAAGGCCTCCGGGTCGAACTTGGGCCGCTCAATGGTGTCGGGCATCAGATCAGCTCCAGCGGCGCGACGCCCAGCAGATGCTCGCCCAGCAGGGCGGCGAACAGCAGGGTCAGGTAGAGGATCGAGAAGGCGAACAGGTTGCGCGCATCTTTCGCGCCGGCGCGGACGGCGTAAAGGCGGTCCTCGCCCTCGAGCCGCTCGTCCGGCGCGTCGCCGGCCTTGGAGCGGAACACCCGCCAGGCCAGCAGCAGGAACATCAACCCGCCCAGGGCCGCCACCGCCAGAGAGGCGGGACCGCCGAGGCCCGTGAAGGCCGGGATCAGGCAAGCCGGCGTGAACAGCAGCGAATAGAGAAAGATCTGTTTGCGGGTCGAGGCCGCGCCCCTGGCCACGGGCATCATCGGCACCCCGACCTTGGCGTAGTCCTCGGAGGTGTAGAGCGACAGCGCCCAGGCGTGCGGCGGCGTCCACAGGAAGATGATCAGCACCATCAGCCAGGCATTCAGCGGGGCTGAACCGGTCGCCGCCGCCCAGCCAATGGCCGGGGGCAGGGCGCCCGCCAGGCCGCCGATGACGATGTTCTGCGGCGTCCAGCGCTTCAGCCACATGGTGTAGACCACCACGTAGAAGAAGATGGTGAAGGCCAGCATCCCGGCGGCCAGCCAGTTGGTGGTTATGCCCAACAGCATGATCGAGAACAGCGACAGCACCACGCCCAGGGTCGCGGCCTCGGCCCCCAGCACCTTGCCCATCGGCACCGGCCGGCCGCGGGTGCGCCGCATCTGGCCGTCGATATCGGCGTCGAACCACATGTTCAGCGCGCCGGAAGCCCCCGCGCCCACGGCGATGCAGAGGATGGCCACGGCCGCCAGCAGCGGGTTGGCCGAGACGCCCGCGCAGACGAAGCCGGTCAGGGCGGTGAACACCACCAGCGACATCACCCGCGGCTTGAGCAGCTGCAGGTAGTCCGACCACAGCGCCGGAACGGCGGCGCGGGCATCCATGGCGACAGGCTTGGTCATTGCGTGGATTTCATAAGGGAAGGGCGCGTCCGGGTCCAACCCTGACGCGCCCTTCGAAGTGTTTCGGTGCGAGGCGACCTAGTGGTGGTCGTCCTCGATGACCGGGGGTTCGCTGAACTGGTGGAACGGCGGCGGGGAGGACAGGGTCCACTCCAGCGTCGTGGCGCCTTCGCCCCAGGGGTTGGCCTCGGCCTTGCGGCGGCGGATGGCCGCCTCCAGCAGGATGACCAGGAACACGACCACGCCGGCGGCGGTGATCAGGTAGCCGATCGTGGAGACCTTGTTCCACAGGGCGAACGCGTCGGGATAGTCGACGTAGCGGCGCGGCATGCCCTGCAGGCCGAGGAAGTGCTGCGGAAAGAACACCAGGTTCACGCCCACGAACATCACCCAGAACTGCACGCAGCCGAGGAACTCGTTGTACTTCACGCCCCACATCTTCTCGAACCAGTAGAAGAAGCCGGCGAAGATGGCGAACACGGCGCCCAGGCTGAGCACGTAGTGGAAGTGGGCGACCACGTAGTAGGTGTCGTGCAGGCTGTAGTCGATGCCGGCGTTGGCGAGGACCACGCCGGTCACGCCGCCGACGGTGAACAGGAAGATGAAGCCCATCGCCCAGAGCATCGGCGTCTTGAAGCTCACCGAACCGCCCCACATGGTGGCGATCCAGCTGAAGATCTTGATGCCGGTCGGAACCGCGATGACCATCGTGGCGGCCACGAAATAGGCCCGCAGGTTGATGCCCATGCCCACGGTGTACATGTGGTGGGCCCAGACGATGAAGCCGACGAAGCCGATGGCCACCATGGCGTAGGCCATGGCGAGGTAGCCGAACACGGGCTTCCTGGAGAAGGTCGAGACGATGTGGCTGATCATGCCGAAGCCCGGCAGGATCAGGATGTACACTTCCGGGTGCCCGAAGAACCAGAACAGGTGCTGGAACATGATCGGGTCGCCGCCGCCGGCGGGATCGAAGAAGTGGGTGCCGAAGTTGCGGTCGGTCAGCAGCATGGTGATGGCGCCCGCCAGAACCGGCAGCGACAGCAGCAGCAGGAAGACGGTGACCAGGATCGACCAGACGAACAGCGGCATGCGGTGCAGGGTCATGCCCGGCGCGCGCATGTTGAAGATGGTGGTGATGAAGTTGATCGCGCCCAGGATCGAGCTGGCGCCCGCCAGGTGGACCGAGAAGATCGCCAGGTCCATCGACGGGCCGGTGTGGCCCGAGGTCGACAGCGGCGGATAGAGCGTCCAGCCGCCGCCGAAGCCCTTGCCCGGGCCGCCGTCGACGAACATCGAGGTCAGCAGCAGCACCCAGGCGGCCACCAGCAGCCAGAACGAGATGTTGTTCATCCGCGGGAAGGCCATGTCCGGCGCGCCGATCATGATCGGCACGAACCAGTTGCCGAACCCGCCGATCATCGCCGGCATGACCATGAAGAAGATCATGATCAGGGCGTGGGCGGTGACCACGGCGTTGTAGCCGTGGTTCGAGGCGTCAATCAGCCCGGTGGCGGCCAGCCAGCTGCCTTCGCGGAACACCTGGATGCCGGGCTCGGCCAGCTCCCAGCGAATCAGGCCCGAGAGCGCGCCGCCCACCAGTCCCGCCATGATGGCGAAGAGGATGTACAGCGTGCCGATGTCCTTGTGGTTCGTGGAATAGAACCAGCGGGTGAAGAAGCCCGGAATGTGCTCGGCTTCATGGTCGTCGTGAGCGGCGGCGTGAGCCATCGGTCTTTATCCTGAAATCAGTTCGCGGCCGCCGGCGCGGCGCCGGCGGCGGGAGCGGCGGGAGCCGCCGTGGAGGTCGGAGCGGGAGCGGCGTCGGCGGCCGGCGCCGCGACGGGCGTGGCGGCCGGAGCCTTGGAAGCCACCCAGGCGTCGAAGTCCGCCTGGCTCACGACCTTGATCTCGATCGGCATGAAAGCGTGGTCGACGCCGCAGAGTTCCGAGCACTGGCCGTAGTAGGTGCCGACCTTCTCGGCCTTGAACCAGGTCTCGTTCAGGCGGCCCGGGACAGCGTCGGTCTTCAGGCCGAAGGCGGGCAGGGCGAAGGCGTGAATCACGTCGGCCCCGGTCACCTGGACCCGGACGACCTTGTCCACCGGAACGACCAGCGGCTCGGTGGCCGCCAGGCGATAGAGGCTGTGGGGCAGGCCGCGCTTGGCCCCCTCGTCCTCGGGCAGCATGGCGGAGCTGAAGTCGGGGATCTTCTGGTCGGGGTATTCGTAGCCCCAGTTCCACTGATAGCCGACCGCCTTCACCGTCATGTAGGGCTTGGGCATGTTGTGGTAGTCGAACAGCAGCCGGAACGAGAAGATGGCGATGACCATCAGGATCAGCACCGGCACCAGGGTCCAGATCACCTCGATCAGGGTGTTGTGGCTCCACTTGGCCGGCGTCGGATTGGACCGCTTGTTGTAGCGGACCACGATCCACAGCAGCAGCGCCAGCACGAACAGGCTGATCGCCGTGATGATCGGCAGCAGAATCGCATCGTGGAAGATGTGCACCTGATGCTTCAGCGGCGAGGCCGCCGGCTGCAGGCCCATCCCCCCCGGCGTCGGCTGGCCGACCAACTCGTCGGCGTGGGCCATCCCCGTCGCCATCGCCGTCATTACGACGGCGGCGAAAGCTGAAAACAGCCCCCGCATCCCCTTCACCTTCGCGTTCATGCGCCTCACGTCCGTTTCGCCGGTCCCAAAGTCCGCCGGCTGTCAGGAGCTACTCGGCGGTGGGCCGGCCCGCTGTCGCGCGCCATCGATCCCCCCATCCCTTTCGCCTTTTCAGGCCCGGTGCATACGCGTTGGAACCTCGATTGCCAAGCCGCTCAAAGGCTGGCCCGACATGGGCCGGCCGCTGTCATTGATCTGACCCGCTATCGTGCTTCAACAGCTACCTTGCAATAGTCAGTATCATGCGGTAGATGGGTCTCAGGTTTGGGAATGGAACTCGTGACCGAAGCTATCGAAATCCAACTGAAAAAAGGGGTGCTGGCGCTCTGCGTTCTGGCCTTGCTGTCGCGCGCCGACAGCTACGCCTACGAGATCGCCAGCCGACTCGCGAAGGACATCGACATGGGGGAAGGCACCATCTACCCGCTCATGCGCCGAATGCAGGCGGACGGGCTGGTCGAGACCTATCTGGTGGAGTCGCCCAGCGGCCCGCCGCGGAAGTACTACCGTCTGACCGACGAGGGCCGGGCCAGCTTCTCACAGCAGAAGACCGAATGGGCCGCCTTCACCCGCGCCGTCGATGACATCCTGGGAGCGGCCGCATGACCCGCGCTGACTTCATGGCGAAACTCCGCCGCGGCCTGGCGGGCCTGCCCGCCGCCACGATCGAGGACATCGCCGCCGACTACGACACCCATTTCGTCGACGCCTAGGCGGCCGGCCGCAGCGAGCAGGAAGTCGCCGACGCGCTCGGCCGACCCGACCGTCTCGCCCGCGAACTGCGCGCCGAGGCCGGGGTGAAGAAATGGGAGGAGCAGAAGAATCCGTCCGCCGCCGCCGGCGCCGTCTTCGCGGTGCTGGGGCTGGGGGCGATCGACATCATGATCCTGCCGCCGATCCTGATGAGCGTCGTGGGCACCCTGTTCGCCCTGTTCGTCGCCGTGATCGCCTGCGTTGTCGCGGGCGGGATCGTGATGGCCGCGGGACCCTTCTTCGACCCGCCGGGCGGCCCGCTGACCGCCATCCTGGCCGGACTCGGCCTGATGGCCGGATCGGTGTCCCTGGGCGCGATCACGACCATCGTCACCATCGGCCTGGTCAATGCCCTGGTCTGGTACGGCCGCCTCCACTACCGGCTGCTCAAGCCGGCCATTGATCCGCAAGGCTGAGGACTCGCCATGATCCGCAATCTGATTGTTATCGCCGTGGCGAGCTTCGTTCTCACCGTGGCCTGCGTCGCCGGTGTCGCCGCCCTGGGCGGACGGGACCTGGTCGAGAACGGCTGGAGCATTCCGGCCGCCATCTTCGATGACGAAGACAACGTCAGCATTTCCATCAGTCCCGGCCGGCGCCACAACGGCCCGGATGTCACCCGCGAGCTTGGCTGGTCGGGAGGAACCCTGCTGGAAATCGACCTGCCGGCCGACGTGACCTACACCCAGGGACCGGAAGCCAAGGTGACCGTTTCCGGCCCGCAAAATCTGGTCGATCGCATCGTCGTCGACGGCGGTCGCCTGCGGTTCCGGGACGACGACGGCGGCCAGGGCTCCCACGTCCGCTTCAACCGCGAGCGGATCCACATCACCGTCGTCGCGCCCGGCGTAAGGACGTTTGTGCTCAACGGCTCGCCGGACCTGACGGTCGCCGCCTATGACCAGCCGGACCTGGCGATCGAGATCAACGGGTCGGGCGAGGTGGAGGGCGCCGGCAAGACCCAGGCCCTGTCGCTGACCATCGCCGGCTCGGGCGACGCTGGCCTTGGCGCCCTGGCCGCCCAGGACGCGACCATCAGCATCGCCGGCAGCGGCAACGCCGAGGTGGCGGCCAAGGGCGCGGTCCAGGTCGATATCGCCGGCAGCGGCGATGTGGTCCTGACGGAAAAACCGGCCAGCCTGAGCAGCAATATCGACGGTTCCGGCGATCTGCGTCTGCCCGAGTGATGACGGAGGCGGTCGGACGTCCTACCTGTAGGGCATGACCGCCTCAGTTCTCGCCCCTTCGCTTCTCGACTCCGCCGGCGTCGATCCCGAAACCGCCCGCTCGATCCTCGGCGACGCCCTCGCCGGGGCCGACGACGGGGAGCTGTTCCTCGAACGCAGCGAGAGCGAGGCCTTCGTCTTCGACGACGGCCGCCTCAAGACCGCCAGCTACGACACCAGCGAGGGCTTCGGCCTGCGTGTCGTGGCCGGCGAGACGGCCGGCTACGCCCACGCCAGCGAGATTTCGGAGGCGGCCATCCGCCGCGCCGGCGATTCGGCCCGGTTGGCGCGGCGCGGCTACAGCGGCGTCTCGGCCGAGGCCCCCCGCGCCACCAACACCCGGCTCTATGGCGAGGAGGATCCGGTCGCCTCGCCCGGCTTCTCCGACAAGGTCGCCCTGCTGCAGGAGATCGACGCCTTCGCCCGCGCCCGCGACCCGCGCGTGGTCCAGGTGATGGCCTCCATGGCCGGCGAGCGCCGCACGGTGGAGATCCTGCGCGCCGACGGCCGGCTGATTCGCGACGTCCGCCCGCTGGTCCGCGTGAACGTCCAGGTCACCGTCGAGCGCGACGGCCGCCGCGAGACCGGAACCTCCGGCGCCGGCGGCCGCGCCGGCTTCGAGGCCTGGATCTCTCCCGACAAGTGGCAGGACCAGGTCGAGTTCGCCCTCGCCCAGGCCATGACCAATCTCGACGCGGTCGACTGTCCGGCCGGCGAGATGGATGTGGTGCTCGGCCCGGGCTGGAACGGCGTGCTGCTGCACGAGGCCGTGGGTCACGGGCTGGAGGGCGACTTCAACCGCAAGGGCCTCAGCGCCTTCGCCGGCCGCATCGGCGAGCGGGTGGCCGCCCCGGGCGTCACCGTGTTTGACGACGGGACCATTCCCGGCCGCCGCGGCTCCCTGACCGTCGATGACGAGGGCACGCCCACCGAACGGACCATCCTGATCGAGGACGGCATTCTGGTCGGCTACATGCACGACCGCATGTCGGCGCGGTTGATGGGCCTTGCCCCCACCGGCAACGCCCGGCGCGAATCCTACGCCCACATGCCCATGCCCCGGATGACCAACACCGGCATGCTCGGCGGCAAGGACAGCCAGGCGGAGATGATCGCCTCGACCAAACGCGGCATCTTCTGCGCCCACCTGGGCGGCGGCCAGGTGGACATCACCAACGGCAAGTTCGTCTTCCAGTGCACCGAGGCCTGGCTGATCGAGAACGGCAAGCTGACCACCCCGGTGAAGGGCGCCAGCCTGATCGGCGACGGCCCCAGCGCCCTGACCCGCATCGCCATGATCGGCGACGACTTCGCCCTCGACCCCGGCATCGGCGTCTGCGGCAAGGGCGGCCAGGGCGTGCCGGTGGGCGTGGCCCAGCCGTCGCTGAAGGTCACCGGCCTGACGGTCGGCGGGACGGCGGTTTAGAGATGCTCCCCATCGGGGGAGCTGTCGGCGAAGCCGACTGAGGGGGTCCGCTCAGGTTTAGGCCGACCCTCTCCGGCCCTTCGGGCCACCTCCCCCATGGGGGGGCAACGCCAAACCTGACGCCGATTTAATCCACATTTCAGGCTTGTAACGTGCCTCCGCGCGGCGGGGTCGTCAGGGTCGCCTCCAGTTTCGAGGGCCTGAGGGGTCCTTGGGGGAGTGCGTTATGATCCAGACCCTGTCGCTTGCCCTGCTCGCCGCCGCGCCGGACGCCGCCGCCGCGCCCGCCGCCGAGACCCAGGGGGTCAGCGCCTATCCGCCGGCCTTTTTCGCGCAGGCGCAGCCGGCCACGGCGTTCGACATGATCACCCGCCTGCCGGGCTTCTCGTTCGACGGCGGGTCGGGCGTTCGCGGCTTCGCCGGCGCGGCCGGCAACGTGCTGGTCAACGGCGAGCGGCCGACCACCAAGAGCGACGACCTGCAGAGCATCCTGCGCCGCATTCCGGCCAGCCAGGTGGCCCGCGTGGACGTGGTCCGCGGCGGCGCCCCCGGCATCGACATGCAGGGCAAGACGATCATCGCCAACGTCATCCTCAAGTCCGGCGACTCGGTCACCGGCCTGGTCGGCGTGGCCAACACCTTCGTCTGGGACGGCCGCCAGGCGCCGGCCCTGCGGCTGGAAGGCGTGCGTCGCGGCAATGGCCGGACCCTCGAGGGTTCGTTCGTCATCGCCGGCTTCACCGACGACGGGTCCGGCGACGGCCCGCTGGTGCGTCGAGATCCGGCCGGCGTGATCACCGACCGCGCCTTCATGTCGTCCGAAGGCGACGGCATGCAGGCGGTGGGCACGACCGCCTATGAGACGCCGGTGCTCGGCGGCAAGTTCCGCGTCAACGGCCGGCTGTTCTTCCAGCGCTTCTATTTCGGCGAGCGGGATGTGTTCAGCACCAGTTCCGACATCGCCACCGACCGTGAACTGGAAGAGCGGATCGAGGGCGAGGTCGGCCTGCGCTACGGCCGCGACCTGGGCCCGCGCACCAAGCTTGAGACCCTGTTCATCCAGCAGCTGAAGAGCAGCGACTTCGACCTGACCTACCGCGTCGCGCCCGACGAGGAGCTGTTCTCCAACAGCCGAACCCTTGGCGAGACCATCGGCCGGACGACGCTGAGCTTCGCCAGGTCCGACACCCTGTCCTTCGAGACCGGCGGCGAGGTGGCGTTCAACTGGCTGGAAAGCGAGACCCGCTACAGCGCCAACGGCGTCCCCGTGGCCCTGCCCGCCGCCAATGTGACCGTCGAGGAGCGCCGGGCGGAGATCTTCGGCCAGGGCACCTGGAAGCCGTCATCGATGCTGACCCTCGAGGGCGGCCTGCGCGTCGAGGGCTCGCGCATCTCGTCCGAGGGCGACGTCAGTCTGGAGAAGACCCTGGTGTTCGCCAAGCCGCGCCTGGTGGTCACCTGGTCGCCGGACAAGGCCGACCAGTTCCGCCTGCGGCTGGAGCGGGAAGTCGGCCAGCTGAACTTCGGTGATTTCGTCGCCAGCTCGCAGATCAACAGCGGCGGTTCGGTCACCACCGGCAACCCCGATCTCAATCCGCAGCAGTCGCTGATCGCCGAGATCGCCTACGAGCGGCGGTTCTGGGCCAAGGGGTCGGTGACCCTGACCCTGCGCCATTTCGAGTTCACCGACGTGATCGACCGCACGCCGGAGGTGGTCGTCGCGACCTGCCCGCTGCTGCCGGGCGGCCAGCCGGACCTGAACGCGCCGTCCTGCGTGCGCTTCGATCACCCCGGCAATATCGGCGAGGGATCGCGCAACGCCGCCCTGCTCGACTTCACCCTGCCGCTGGACAAATTCGGCATCCCGGGCGGCCTGCTGCGTGGCGACGCCTCGATCCGGGTGTCCGAGGTCGAGGACCCGACCACCGGCGAGACCCGCCGAATCTCCGGCGAGCACCCACAGGACTGGGACCTGACCTTCACCCAGGACATCCCGGCCTGGAAGATCAACTGGGGCGTCGAGGCCTATGGCGGCTGGCGGGAGACCTACTACCGCTACAACCGCGTCGAGACGGTCAAGCTGCGCACCTTCGTGTCGCCGTTCATCGAATGGAAGCCGCGGCCCGACACCAGCCTGCTGTTCCAGATCCAGAACGCCACCTCGCGCGACCTGGTGCGGCTGCAGGACTTCTACGCCGGGCCGAGGAATTTCTCCCCGCTGGTCGCCCGCGAGTCGCGCCAGCTCGACAATCAGCCGCTGATCTATGTCCGGCTGAGGAAGCAGTTCGGCTAGGAACACTCCTCCCCGAGCAGACCGGCAGGGGGACCGCCGGCGACCGCCTGCGTCCTTCGGCACGGCCCTTCGGGCCTGCTCAGGATGACAATCTTTTGTGGGTCTGCATTCATCATCGTCATGGTGAGCAGCGTGAAGCGCGTGTCGAACCACGCACGGCGTCGCTGCTTCACGGGCCTGGCCTTGTGAAGGTGGGGAGGGCGCGGAGCGCTTCGGCCTCAGCGGGTGCTGAGGGGTAGTCGTTCTGAGAGAGCTGAAACCGTCGCGCTCCGCGAAGTCCGTTATCCGGGTGCTGCGGTGGGCAGCCCGCTTAAGGCTTAGCCGCATCGACCCCCGGCGGGCGGGTGGTGGCTAATCGTCCCCGGACCGTGAGCGTAACCCCCGCTCACCTGACCCCGCTCGAACCGCGCCCCGCCGCCGCATCGGATCGCCTGGCCGAGACGCCCTCCCCGTGCGGCGGGATGGGTGAAGGATAGGGGTGGTGGCGGGGGGTGATGGATTGATTGTTCTATCCCGTAGGATTGCGGGAATGGAGCCCTGTGATTTCAGTGCGTTGGGCGCGGGCATTTCAAATCATCCCTCGGCCTATCCTCCCCGCGCAGCCGCTAGGCGATGCCCACATCTTTTTGGGCGCCTCCCGGCCACCGCAAAAAGTCGAGTCTTTTCAAGGCTTCCTGGCTGCTCGCCGCCCTTGCTTGCAGCGAAGGGCTGCCCGTCATAAGTCATTGATATCGTTGAGAGCAGGCGAGATGTGTGAATCGC
>JACRBD010000318.1 GCA_016234625.1 Caulobacterales bacterium
ACGCGGCCGCGAAGCGGTCCTTGAGCAGGCCGTCCGCCGGAGCAACACTGGCCGTCAAGACATCAGGACGGTTCCGTCTTGAGACCTGGGCCTATGCCCGAACAGCGCCTAGAGGCCCTTCGCCCGTCGCACGATCTCGTCGGCGCAGCGATCGAGCTGGTCTTCCCAGCATGACCCTTGTCCCTTCGCGATCAGGGCGCCGGATCGGCTGTACTCAACCCGATAGCTGACGCGCACGCGACCGCCGGACTCACTCCAGCCCACGTGGGTGGGAATGAGGATGGTCAGCGGTATTCGGGGCGGCGAAACTTCCAGGCGAGCGCGGACGGCGTCGGCGAGGCGTTGGGTCAGGCCGTCGTCGCCGCCCGTGTAGACTTCGGAAGCGCCGATCGCAAACATCAGGGCGATCAGAATCGCGCCTGACATGGTCATCAGTTCGCCGTCGCCCCCCCGAACGCGTCCCGCAGGCGGTCCATCTGGGAGAGCACCGGGTGCGGCAGGCTTTCGGCGGCGGCCTCGACGTACATCCGGCGGTCCAGATGGCGGACGCGGTCGTACAGCCGGGCGGAGCGATCGAGCAGTTCCAGCAGGCCGAGCGGCAAATCGTGCAGGGCTTCGGCCTCGCTGACCGAGGTGTCTTCGGCGTCCAGGCGATAGCGGCTTTCGCAGGCGGCCTCGGGGGCCATGTCGCCCTCGCGGACGGCGCGCTGCACCAGCAGCCAGCTGGCGACCCGCATCAGCCGAGTGGTCAGGCGCATGCTTTCGGACGCGTAGGCCAGCGCGGCGTTGCGCGACAACAGCTTGGAGTCCTGCCGGCCACCGCCGTCGAGATAGGCCGCGGTCTCCTCGACCAGGTCCATGCCCTCAAGGAACGTGCGGTCAAACAGCTCCGAGCGGGCGAAGTCGGCGATCACATTGGCCCGCCACGGCGCCGTTGCTGGCGCGCCGAGTTCATTCATGGACAAATCCGCCCCTCACCTAACGCACGGGAACCACATTCCCGAATTGCCCCATCGGCTGCAACGGCCGTGCCAAGCCGGCCCGTCCTGAGCCGTCAGAACTTGAAAAACGCATCCGCGGCCGACTTGCTGGCCTTCTTCTTCTCGATCTGCTCCTCGGTGCGGGCGATTTCCGCCCGCAACAGGGCGACCCGATCCTCGAGATCATCGACGCTGTAGAGTTCCAGATCCTCGCGCAGGGCGAGGGACAAGGCCTCACCCCTGAAACCGCGTGGCTCGGCCGGTTCTTCGCTCATCGCCGGGGCCTCCCTATCGCTTCGAAGGTCTTTCACGATATCAGACGCCCGCGGACCATAACACGCAAGTCCAGGAGCGACCCATGGGTCAGACCAGCATGACCGCCATCGCCGTCGAGGGCGGCAAGGGAACGGCCGAGGCCCTGAAGCCCGAAACGGTTGCGATCCCTGTTCCGAAGGACGGCGAAATCCTGATCCGGGTCAGGGCGGCCGGGGTCAACCGTCCCGATATCATCCAGCGCATGGGCTTTTATCCGCCGCCCCCGGGCGCGCCGGCCACCCTGGGCCTGGAGGTCGCCGGCGAGGTCGCCGTCGGCTCCGGACGCTGGAAAGAGGGCGACAGGGTCACCGCCCTGCTGGGCGGCGGCGGCTACGCGGAATACGCGGTGGTCGACGCCCGCCACGCCCTGCCGATACCGGCGGGCCTGGATTTCACCCAGGCTGCGGCCCTGCCCGAGACGGTGTTCACTGTCTACGCCAACGCCTTCGAGCATGGCGGTCTGAAGGCCGGCGAGACCTTTCTGGTCCATGGCGCGACCTCCGGCATCGGGGTGACGGCGATCCAGATGGCCAGGGCGGCCGGCGCCAGGGTCATCGCCACCGGCCGGGGCGCGGACAAGGCGGCCCAGGCCCTGGCGTTGGGCGCCGATGTCGCCATCGACACCTCCGCCCAGGATTTCGAGGCGATCGTCCTGGCTGAAGGCGGCGCGGACGTGGTGCTGGACATGGTCGGGGCGGCCTACTTCCCCAAAAACCTCGCGGCCCTGAAGACCGGCGGGCGCATCGTCTACATCGCCGCCCAGGCCGGCGGGACGCTGGAGCTGCCGATCATGGCCATGATGCAGAAGCGGGCGGTGATCACCGGCTCGACCCTGCGGCCCCGTTCGGCTGACGAAAAGGCCCGGCTGGCCGGCGAGGTCGAGCGGGTGGTCTGGCCGTGGGTGGCGGCCGGCAAGGTCAAGGCCGTGGTCGACCGCACCTTCCCCCTGGCCGAGGCCGCGGCGGCGCACGCCTTCCTTGAAGGCGGCAGCCACGTCGGCAAGGTGATGCTGGTCGCCTGAACATGAGCACGCCGACACCGCCGATCGACGCCCGCGCCCTGGTGCAGAAGGCCATTGAAGGCCTGCGCAAGGGCGAGCCCGCCATCGCTCGCGACAGCTTCCAGACGATCATCGACGCCGGACAGGCTGACGCCTCGGTCTGGCTGGGCCTGGCCCTGGCCCTGCGCGGGACCGGCGACAAGCCCGGCAGCCTGGCGGCCATCGACCAGGGCCTGGCGCTGGAGCCGGCCAACCTGCGCGGCCGGCTGATGAAGGCCGACCACTTCGCCGAAGCCGGCGACGCCCGGGCGGCCTCGGCCTTCTACGCCGCCGTGGTGCGCCACGCACCGCCGCCCGACCATCTGCCGCCGGACCTTAGGGCGGAGGTGGCGCGGGCGCAGATGATGAGCCAGCGCTACGCGGTCGACTACGAGGCGGCCCTGCGGGCGCGGCTGACCGCCCAGGGCGTTCCCATGGGCGGCCGGTTCGGCCAGTCGCTGGACCTGATGTTCGGCAAGAAGCGCATCTATCTGCAGGAGCCGAAACACTACTATTTCCCCGAGCTGCCGCAGATCCAGTTCTATGGCCGGGAGCCGTTCCCCTGGCTGGCGGGCCTTGAGGCGGCCACCGCCGACATCCGCGCCGAGCTGATGGAGGTGATGAAGAACCACGCCGACTTCACCCCCTATCTCGAAAGCAAGACCGACCGGCCGTCGCGGAACAGTCACGGAATGCTCGACAATCCCGACTGGAGCGCCTTCTACCTGTGGAGGAACGGCGAACCGGTGGCGGAGAACGTCGCCCGATGCCCGAAGACCATAGCGGCCCTCGCCGAGGTTCCGCTGGCGCCGATCAAGGGCCGCACGCCCTCGGTGCTGTTCTCCCTGCTGCGGCCGGGGGCGGCGATCCCGCCGCACCACGGCTTCGTCAACACCCGCCTGATCTGCCATCTGCCGCTGATCGTGCCGCCGGGCTGCAGCTTCCGGGTCGGCAATGAGACGCGCGACTGGAAGGAAGGCCAGGCCTGGCTGTTCGACGACACCATCGAGCACGAAGCCTGGAACCGCAGCCAGGAGACCCGGGTGATCCTGCTGTTCGACGTCTGGCGGCCGGAGCTGAGCATCGAGGAGCGGGCCATGGTCGCGGCCATGTTCGAGGCCGTCGACGCCTACGGCGAGGGCGGCGAAGACTGGACGATGTGACGGATTTTCCGGGCGGTTGAAGAGGCTATCGGCTAGCCAACCAGCTGAGCCAGGGCTTGGAAGATTGGTGCTGCGGCCCGGTCGGTGGGTAAGCCGGAGACCTGTCCATCACCGACTTCGAGCAGCCACCACCGACCAGACTCGTCCACGCCGAAATCGGCTGAGGCGAAGCGGCTAGGTATGTTCGCCGCCACCTCGGCGAGAAGCTCGGGCGGAGGCGAGCCAACCCGGGAAGCCTCTTCCGAACGCGGCCAACAGCCCACCACACGCCCGTCCACCATGAATGCCCGGTGTTCGTGCGCAGGCGCTCCAACCGGCAGAAGTTGGAGGTAAGATCGAAATACGAGGCCACCCACGAGGCTCTCGCCCTGAAGTTCTCGAAACCGGGCGATCACCCTTCCGGCTTGCTCGTAGTCCGACGCGTCCGGGATGAAGCAGGCCTCGGCCCAATATCCGGCGGCCTGCGACTTCACCCAATCCTTGAGGACCAGAGCCGAGGAGCCGAACCCCTCGAGGGTGCCCTTGATCGCCGACGGCTCATCCATTTTTGCGGCCGGGACCGTGCCCGTTCTTGCCATCCATGTTGCAAGCTGAGCGTACGAGCCCGGTGCGTGGTGGCAGGCTGCGTAAGCGGCGGGAGAGGTGAGGAGCTCGACGCCCCGTTCAAGAAGGGTGTTGAAGAGCGCCTCGTAGGCCTCACTTCGCAGCATCCACCCCCGATAGACCGCCCGGCCGGGCTCCTCGATGCGGGTTTTCCGAAGGGCAGCCGTTGGGTTGACGCGCTGATCGAGCTCGTCGTGGTCGAGAAGAACGGGCGTGAAGCCCGCCTCGCGCGCGGCGGCCACCTCTTCCGTGAAGTCTGGTTCCGCAGATCGCGGATCAAGTGGGCTGACGCAGAAGACTGCATAGGGCGCGGGCATGAAGTTGATCTCTGGCGAACTGGAAGCGGGATACACTCAGATGCGGTTGACCATCCAGCAGCGTCTTTTCGCGGCGGTCGAACACGCCGCAGCGCAACGTCGTTTCCTTTGTCCGGGAACGGCTATATACCTCTGATCCAATACACCGCCCGGCCGAAAGGCCGGGCGCCGCTGTTTCTGGAGCACGTTATGGCCGACCAAATCCTGATGCCGAAGGCGACCGCCGTCTGGCTGGTGGACAACACCTCGCTGACCTTCGAGCAGATCGCCGACTTCTGCGGCCTGCACCGGCTGGAAGTCCGTGGCATCGCCGACGGCGAGGTGGCGCGCGACATCCGCGGCGCCGACCCGATCGCCAATGGCCAGCTGAACCGCGAGGAGCTGGACAAGGCTGGCGCCGACGCCAAGTACCGCATGGTGGCCCAGAAGAGCCGTCACGCCGAGCTGCTCAAGCCGGTCAAGAAGGCCCCGCGCTACACGCCCGTGTCGCGCCGCCAGGACCGTCCGGACGCCATCAAGTGGTTCGTCACCCACCACCCGGAAGTGACCGACGCCCAGATCGCCCGTCTGCTCGGCACCACCAAGTCGACGATTGAGTCCGTGCGCACCCGCGCCCACTGGAACAGTGCCAACATCAAGGCGGTGGATCCGGTGACGCTCGGCCTCACCACCCAGATCGACCTGGACGCCATCGTGCGCAAGGCCGCCGACAAGAAGGCCA
>JACRBD010000316.1 GCA_016234625.1 Caulobacterales bacterium
GGCGGCGAAGGCCAGCCCGGGACCGACCCCGGCCTCGGGCTTGTCGAAGTGCAGGGGATCGCGCCCCGGCTGCCAGCTGCCGGCCTTGTCGAGCGCGAATACCCGCGGGTGGCCCTTTGCCGATTCGGCATCCACCGTGCCGCGCCCGGCCATGTTCGACTGGCCGATGAGCAGGTAGAGGGAATAGCGCGGCGCGGCGGCCTGGTCGGCGGCGTCCAGACCGGCCGCCATCAGCAGGATGGCGCCGAGGGCGAGGCTGGTGGGCAGGATATGGGGCATGGCGCCACCCTATGATCCTGCCGCCGGCCGGAAGGAGCGGGATCGGCGCAAATGGCCAGAATGAAAGCGAGCGCCAAGGCGCCAAGCATGAGAGACGGGATTGTCTCTATCCGGCACTCCGGCGTAGGGGACCCCGCAAACAAGAATGGCGTTATGCGCCTCTTCCCTGATAGGGGTAGGGACGACCCTCCCTCCGAACCGTACGGGCGGATTTCCCGCATATGGCGCTCAGGTTGTCGTGGTGTCCTCAACAGGGCTGGAGTTGATCACGAGCGACCTCTTTGAGCGAGATGAGGCCAGCGTGGCGACGTAGGCGTTGGACCAGCGATTGTGTGCTCGTCCGCCACCCCAGGTGGGTGCGCCCCGCCGTTTGGCGAGGAGCGCCCGCAGGCGGCGGCGGATGGTCTGGTCCGACCGCTGGTGGATGGTCTGGTGGGCGCTGCGGAAGTAGCCGACCCAGCCACGCCGTGGCTGCTGGCGTGGAAGCCCATCGCGAAGATGGGTTCCAGCACAACGACCGGAAGCAGGACGGCGCCTGGACCGCCACCCTGGCGCTGCCGCGCTGACCGGTCCGGGACGGGGATGCCGCCCTGGGATGGATCCGGCACCTGCCGCGATCGGCAATCAGGCATCGTCGCGCCTGGGCTGGCTGGCCTGCGGAGAGCCGCCACCCGCTGCTGGCAGCAGCAGCAGAGGCACCCGGATGATGAAGACGGAGCCGACCCCGGGCTCCGATTCGCAGTCGATGGTTCCGCCGTGGTGCTTGACGATGAAGGCATGGCAGAGCGACAAGCCCTGGCCCGTGCCCATGCCAACCGGCTTGGTGGTGAAAAACGGCGTGAACAGACGCTGGCGATGCTCGGGGGCGATGCCGCAACCATTGTCCCTGATGCGGATCTCAATCATGCCTTCGCTGCACCGGCTGGAGATGGCGATGGTTCCCTTGATCCGGCCGACGCCGCCGCCGTTCTCGAGCTTCGCCTGGATGGCGTGCGCTGCGTTCACCAGGAGGTTGAGGAATGTCTGGTTGAGTTCGCTGGGGACGGCGGAGATCAGCGGGATGTCCTGGGCAAGATCGATGCTGAGGTTGGCGATGTATCGATATTCGTTCCGCGCCACCTCAATGGTGGTGCGCAGGCATTCGTTGACGTCCACGGCCTGACGGGAGGTCGCCCCCGGATGGGCGAAGTCCTTCAGCGCACGGACGATATGCGCGACCTGGTCCACGCCATGCTGCGACTGGTCGATGGCGCGCGGAACTTCGTGCACGAGGAACCCCGCGTCGGCATTGCTGAGCGCAGTCGACAGGTCCGGGGCGGTGCCGCTGCCATCGGCCAACGACTGCGCCGCCCGCATCACCTGCTCGAGGTCGGTGAAGGCATTGCGCAGGAATTGCAGGTTGTCGCCGATGAACTGGATCGGGGTGTTGATCTCGTGCGCTACCCCGGCGGCGAGTTGGCCGATGGACTCCAGGTTCTGGTTCTGCGTCCGCCGCGCCTCCTCCTCACGCCGCGTGGTGACATCGAAACCGACCAGGATGACACCGCCCCGGCCGCTGCCGTCGACGGCAGCGGTGGGGATGATGCTGAGGTCGAGGAACGCTTCGGTCCCATCGCTGCGACGGCAGGGCTGATCCCGGATCTCGCGCGTCGTGCGCTCGGCCATCGCGACCTCCAACTGCCGCGACACCGCCGCCGCATCCTTCAACAGGTGGCTCTCGGCAAAGATCACGCCGATCATCGCCGCCGCCGTCCGGCCGGAGATGCGTTCGGCCGCAGAATTGAAGCGGATGATACGGCCTTCGCCATCGACGCCGATGAGGATCGCCGACAGGATGCTGAGCATGCGCTCGGCTTCGGCATAGGAGGCGCGCAGGGCGGCGGTGCGCTGCTCCACCATCTCCTCCAGATGCTGGCGGTGGCATTCCAACTCGCGTTCCTGGATCCTGCGCTGGCTGATGTCCTGGAACGACATCAGCACCCGCCCCAGCGTCGCCTCGTGTCCGGGGACCACGACCGCCGAGATGTCCATGGTCAACGATCCGCCTTGGAGATTGTGCATCGGCAGTTCTGATCCGACACGCCGGAACCCCTCGGCCAGCAGCGCGTCGAGCATGCGCACGAATCCGGGCAGGGCATCATCGCCCAGCAGGCGCGGCAGGCCGCCGGACAGCTGCGTCGCATCGCTGGCGCAGAATATCTCGGCGCCGAGACGGTTGGCACGGAGGAGCGTGATCAGCCCGGCTATCCTGGCGGCCCCGGCCAGGCCGCCGCCGGAGCCGGGCCGGTCGTATGCGCCACGGACCGCGGACAGGTCGACCTCCCATACGGCGACCGGCAGATCATCGAAGAGGGTGCGGTAGCCGGCCTCGCTGCGGTGGAGGGCGGCATCGCGCTCCGCCAACCGGTCGAGCATGGCGTTGAACTCGCGCGCCAGCACAGCGGCCTCGTCGTCGCCCGAGAGGTGCGAGCGCGCAGCGCCATCGCCGGCCTTGATCTTGTTGATCGTGCCCTGCACCGCATAGAGCCGGCGCGTGATACGACTGCCCATCATCCAAGCCAGGATCGAGCCGACGAGGATCGCGATGGCGGCATAGACGGCGCCTCCGGCGAGAATGTCCCCGAGTTGGCGCTCCGTCGTCTGCTGTCCCAGACCGACCCTGGCCCAGCCTACATGCCGGTTCCCCAGGCGGACCGGGGCGATGGCGTCGACCAGTTCCTGGCTGCTACTGATCGCCCTGGCCTGGGACTGCCCGGGGATGTCGGCGAGCACCTGACCGACACGTGCACGATCAGTATGCGCCAGCACCAGGCCGTCGGCATCGGCGAGGATGGCGAAGCGGCATTCCGGGAAGCTGCGCTGGTTGTCGACCAGTTCCTGCATGCCCGCGAGATCGTTGGCCGCCAACCACGTCGCCGAGGCGGTGGCGAGGGCCTGGGTCAGAGCCCCAGCGGTCCTTTCGCGATGCGCCAGAAGCGCTTCGCGCTGGCGTCCGGTGAGGTCGACGATGAACACGGACATCATGACCGCGTGCACCACCGCGACACTGAGGATGAGCCGTCCGCGCAAGGTGGCAGGGCGAAGCCTGCTGATGAGGGAATGCAGCATGCGCACCTCGGAGGGGAAGAGCGGCCGGTGCAGCGGCGCGCCAGGTGGCTGACGGGCCGGAGGTCAGGCCTTGGGTGTGGACGTGCTATGGCGCGGTGATTGGCCGTACCTCGCGCTCGAAGCGTTCCACGAACCGCCGCACCGGTTCGTAATCCTGGTTGGTTGCTGGGATGAAGCGCGCGGTGCCGCAGCGGGCCAGGACCTGCTGGCCTTCCTTGGAGTCGCCAAGTTCCACCAGCAGGTGGCGCAATTGCCCAGAGACCTCGGCGGGCAGGTCGCCGCGCACCATCACCGCGTTATTGATCAGGGGCGGAGTCTCCCAGCGCACGACCAGTTGCGCGGCCTGCTCGGGATGGTCCTCCTGGAAGGAGCGCCAGGGCGGCGGCCAAGTGGCCCCGGCAGCCACATGGCCATGGACCACATTCAGGATCGACGACTCCTGCGAACCGACATAGCGGTTCTCGATGTCCTTGGTGACATCGATGCCCTGCGCATGGAGGAAGGACTGCGGCATGATGCAGGCGGCGAGGGCGGTCGGAGCGGGATAGCTGACGGCTTTGCCGACCAGATCGGCAGGGACGTCGATCCCGCCATCCTTGCGAACCAGGATGATCCCGCGGAAGTCCCCCGGATCGCCTGCGCAGGCGATCACCGCGTACCCCACCTGCATGGCCTGCAAGGCCTGCCAGGGGTTGGGCAGGATGATCTCCGGTGCGCGGGCCTGGTACTTCGCCTCAAAGGCGGCGTAGTCCCGCGATGCTTCCAGCACCACACGGCAGCCGACCAGGCGGGCATTGAGGTGATCGATCAGCGGTTGATAGGTCAGGTGGAGCTTGGCCGGATTGTGCAGGGGATGGATGGCAAGGCGGTAGGCGACCTCGACCTCAGGCTTGGCCTGGGATGCTGGAATGTACTGCGGCCCCTGCCCACCGGAGGAGGGGCCATTCCCGCAACCGGCTAAAAGCGCCAGCATTATGAAAATGATCACCGAAGCGATCGATCCCATACGGAGACTCCTTAGGTTAATAATACCATTACCAAAGGAGGAACGCAACCCACCCGGCCAAGGGGGCATCTGAAGGAAGGACTCCCTCGGCTGGCGGGCCAGGTCAGCGCCTGAATCCCACACCTCGACCAGGCTGTGGATCTCGGCGCCTGGCAGGGTCGAGACACGGTTGGCAACCTGGGGCCAGGTTGGTACTATTACCAACGGAGTACCGCCGCGACCGCCATGGCCCGACCCATCGTCATCCGCGCATCGACCCTGGCTCTGGCCGCCCTGATCCTGGCAGCACTGGGCTTCCAGGCGTGGCTCCTCGCCCAGGGCCACCAGCGTGCGATCGACCTGATCGCCACCCGGGCCGCGGCCCGCGCCCAGGCCACCGCCGACCAGGTGCAGTCCGCCTTCGTCCAGGTCGACCTGCTGCTGCAGGACCTGCGCGGCCACCTCGACGCCGACAGGATCAGGAACGGCGGCACGACTATCGACCCACACCTGCGCGAACGCATGCGCGAGCGCCTGCGCGGCAGCATGGCGCGTCTGGGGATGGTGCAGTGGCTGAACGTCTTCGACGCCAACGGAGATCCGGTGTTCTCCACCTTCGACCCGCTGCCCGGCGTCCGCATCGCCGACCGGCCCTACTTCCGCCAGCTCCGCGAATGCGGACGGGACGAGTTGGCGGTGTCGGAGGTGCTGGTCTCGCGCTCCACCGGCCGCTGGGCGATCATCGCCAGCCGGCGGCTGACCGCCTCCGACGGCGGCTTCGCCGGCATCATCCTCGCCGCCCTCGCCACCGAGAACCTGGGCGACATGCTCACCGCCGTCGACCAGCAGAACTGGGTGCTGGCCCTCCACGACCGCTCCGGGCGCCTGGCTGCACAGCGACCACGCCGAAGCGAAGGCATCGGACAGCAGGTGGATGCGGTACTCCTCGGTGCTGGCAGCGGGCTAGACCCGCGCGGCGCGACGTTGGCCACGGCGCTGGGAACATCCGGTCCGGCGATCTGGAGCGCCCAGCCGGTGCCCGGCCTGCCGCTGTCGACGGTCGCGGGGTACAGCCTTGAGCACGCCCTCGAACAGTGGCACCGCGATCTGCGCATGCATCTCGCCACCGCCGCGCTGCTGGTGGCAGGCGGTGTCTGCATCCATCTGCTCCACCGCCGCAACCTGCGCGCGGCCGAGGAGCTGCGGCCCCGTGAGGAGTACTTCCTCACCCTGTTCGACGCTTCGCCGGAAGCGGTGGCAGTGGTCGAGGGCGGGCGGGTGGTGGATGCCAACCGGCGCTACCTCCAGCTCTTCCACGTGCCCGTCGGCCATCCTGTCCCGCCCTGGGCGATGGCTCCCGACATCCAGCCAGACGGCCTGGCCACCGCCGGCAAGGGCGACCGGCTCGCCGCCGCCGCCCGCACAGGGACATCCAGCAGCACCCCCTGGCGCTGCCGACGCAGCGACGGCAGCGAATTCAACGCCGACATCTCGGTCACGGCCTTCCATCACCGCGGCCGCGACCTGCTGATCGCGGTCATCCGCGATCTCACCCAGTTGCACGCCCTGGAGGAGAAGCTGCGCCAAGGAGAGAAGCTCGAAGCCATCGGCCAGCTCGCGGGCGGCGTCGCCCACGATTTCAACAACATGCTGGCGGCGATCCTCGGCTCGGCCGAGGCCATCGCCGCGCGCTGCGATGAGGAACGGACCCATCGCTACCTCTCGACCATCATCTCGGCCGCGGAGCGGGCCGGCCAGCTCACCCGCCAACTGCTGTCATTCGCCCGCAAGGGCAAGATCCTCTCCACCCCGGTCGACATTCATCAACTGCTGCGCGAGACGGCGACCCTGCTCGAGCGCACCATCGACCCGCGGGTGGTGGTGACGCTGCGCCTGGAAGCCACGACGGCGCTGGTCATCGGCGACCCGTCGCAACTCCAGAACGCCATTCTCAACCTCTGCATCAATGCCCTCGACGCCATGCCCCAGGGAGGCCGGTTGACC
>JACRBD010000317.1 GCA_016234625.1 Caulobacterales bacterium
CATCCTGAGCAGGCGCGCAGCGCCGTGTCGAAGGACGCAAACCCGTTGAGCAACCCCGCCTGCGACGTCTGGTTCTATCATCTGGAGCGCTCGTCGCTCGACCAGGTGCTGCCCGACCTGCTGGACAAGACCCTGAAGAAGGGCTGGCGCGCCGTGGTCCGCACGGGCGCGCCGGAGCGGCTGGAGCACCTCGACAGCTGGCTGTGGAGCTTCCGCGACGAAAGCTTCCTGCCGCACGGCCTGGCCGACGAACCGTTCGCCGAGCACCAGCCGGTGCTGCTGACCACCAGGACGGACACGCCGAACGCCGCCCAGGCCCTGTTCCTGATCGATGGGGCGGAGGCGGGCGATCTTTCGCCGCACGAGCGGTGCATCGTTCTCTTCGACGGTCGCGACGAGGCGGCGCTGGCGGACGCCCGACGCCGGTGGAAGGCGTTCAAGGCCGAGGGCCGTTCCGTCAGCTACTGGCGGCAGGGCGAACAACGCGGTTGGGAGAAGATGGCGTGAAACAGCTGACTTTCCTGACAGTAATAGGCCTTGGGGCCTGCGCCGCCGCGCCGCCCGCCACACCGGTCGCGACCACGCCGGCGCCGGTGACCGCGGCCCCGACCTTTCCGCTGCCACCCCCTCCGCCGCCCGACAGCTGCGGCGCGGCCGCGATGCAATGGCTGGTCGGCCAGCCCAGGAGCAAGATCCCGATCCCGACCGACCCGTCCCGCCGGCGGGTGGCCTGCACCACCTGTCCGGTGACGATGGACTACAGCCCCGTGCGGCTGAACATCTTCTTCGACGCCGAGACCGGCATCGTCAAAGAGGTGAAGTGCGGTTGATCCGCTTGACCTGAACGGCCTTGGCCTCGCCGCGATCAGGCCCCAAGCTGTGGCGGTGATTTGCGGGAGATTGAGCATGGTCCGGCCGGCGGTGTTGATGGGCGTCCTGGCGCTGGCGGGTTGCATGGGCGTGGGGGCCGGCGATCCGGCGCCCGCCGCCGCGGCTCCCACCGACTCGAACCTGATCTACGGCCAACGGATCGCCCAGCGCAGCTGCGGCGGCTGTCACGCGGTGGCCGGCGGCGCCAGCCCGATGGCCGACGCTCCGCCGTTCCGCACCCTCCACCGGCGCTATCCCGCAGGCGGCCTGGCGCAGCTGCTTGAGGAAGGCATGCTGCCACCGGACCGGCCGCTGGAGGAGGGCTCGCAGCCGACCCACCCGCGCATGCCCACCGCCGCCCTGGGCAGCGACGAGGTGGCCGCCCTGACCGCCTATCTGCGGAGTCTCGAACCGGAACGGTGACCGAAGGGGACATGTACCGAAGGTACGTGTCCCCGATGTCAGCGAGGGACGATGCTCATCCCTCTGATACGCTAAGGAAGCGTGGCGGCTTCGAACCGTCCAATGCGGCTGCAGTCAGGGTCTTGGGTCGCGCCGCACCTGTATCGATTCCGATCCGGTTGCTTCTTACGTCGGGTTCTTCGGTCTGCGTGTGGCCGTGCACGACAGTGTAGCCATGATCCGCGCTGCTCTCCAAAAACCGCCCCCGTATCCAGATCATGTCCTTGGCTTGTTGGTCTTCGAGCGGAATTCCGGGAACAATTCCCGCGTGGACGAAGAGGTAGTGGTCGATGACGTGATAGATCGGAAGGCTTCGCAACCAGCGAATTCGCACGGCGCCCAACGCCTCGTTCAGCGCCCTTGGATCGAAGCCGTTCGTCTTGAATGGAATGCCGAACGCATCGAGCGTTTTGTCACCGCCATTGCTGAGCCAGTTCCACCACACATCTCGATCGTCGGTTTCGAGGCAATCGAGCATCAAGGTTTCATGGTTCCCGAGCAATGCGACCGTTTCAAAGGCTTCGGAACCACGCATGACGCGGTCGAGCACTTTGTGACTCTCGGGACCGCCGTCAATGTAGTCACCCAAATGCACAACAACCGGCCCCGGCGCATCTTTGGGTCGATGGGGGTCGTGCTCGATACGCGCGTGCATACGCTCTAACAGGGCGTCCCGCCCATGAATGTCCCCGATGGCATAAGTGAAGGCCATGGTGTTCCTATGATCTGGAGGGCGCGCGACGTCGCCTGGCGCGCCGTTGACTGATTTCGGCCCACACCCGCGCGCAGGGCACAGCCCAAGCCTGCGCGCGCGAGTCGCTATTGGCGACTTGGTGCGCGCTTGTTAGCCGTTGAGTTCAACTCAGGATGCCCAAGCTAGGCGACTTTGCAAGTCAAGCCTAAGCCCCCACCGACGCCAGCTGCTCGGCGATCTCCATCCACTCCGCTTCGGCCTTGTCGACCGAGGCCTGGGCCTTGAGGCGTTTCTGGCCGAGGTCGGCCGCCTGGGCGGGGTTTTTCACATAGAGGGCCGGGTCGGCCAGCACCGCGTCGATCTCTTCCAGCGCCTTGGTCGTGCGGGCCAGCACCGCCTCGGCGGCCTCCAGCTTCCGCTTCAGCGGCCCGGCCTGGGCGGCGGGAACCCTCGGCGGCGGGGGCGGGGCGGCCTTCACCGGTTCCGGCTCGGGGGCCTTGATCTGTGACGGCGCGCGGGCGGCGACCCGGGCCTTGTCGATGACGAACTTGGCGTAGTCGTCCATGTCGCCGTTGAACGGCTTGATCGTGCCGTCGGCCGCCAGCCACAGCCGGTCGGCGACCAGCTCCATCAGCGAGCGGTCGTGGGTGATCAGGATCACCGCGCCTTCGTAGTCGTTCAGGGCATCCAGCAGAGCCCGGCGCGAGTCGATGTCCAGGTGGTTGGTCGGTTCGTCGAGGATCAGCATGTGCGGCGCTTCCATCGCCACCATGTTCAGCAGCAGCCGCGCCCGCTCGCCGCCGGACAGGTTGGCGACGGTGGTTTCCTGCTTTTCGAAGCCCAGGCCGAACTGGGCCAGCCGCGACCGACGCGAGGACTCGGAGGCGTCCGGCATGGCGCGCCGGATGATCTCCAGCGGCGTGTCCTCGGGGTCCATGGCCTCGATCTGGTGCTGGTGGAACCAGCCGACGCGCATCTTGCGGTCGCGGTGGAACTCGCCGGTCTGAACGCCCAGCGCCCCGGCGATCAGCTTGGCGAAGGTCGACTTGCCCGCGCCGTTGACGCCCAGCAGGCCGATGCGGTCGTCCAGGTCCATGCGCAGGTTGAGATTGCGCAGGATCGGCTTGCCGTCCTCGTAGCCCACATTGGCCTTCTCCAGCCGGATCAGCGGCGGCGCCAGCGGGCGCGGCGGCGAGGGCAGGGTGAAGTGCGCCACCCGCTCCTCGATGGTCGTGGCCACCGGCTCCATCTTGGCCAGCCGCTTCATCCGCGACTGGGCCTGGGCGGCCTTGGAGGCCTTGGCCTTGAAGCGGTCGACAAAGGCCTGCAGGTGGGCGCGCTCGGCGTCCTGCTTGGCCTTGGCCGACAGCTGCAGCCGCGACTTCTCGGCCCGCCGCTTTTCGAAGTCGTCGTAGCCGCCGGTGTAGATCTCCAGCTTGCCCTGGGCCAGGTGCAGGATGTGGGTGCAGCTGTTGTTCAGAAGTTCCCGGTCGTGGCTGATGATCAGGGCGGTGTTGGGATACTTCTTCAGCCGCGCCTCGAGCCACAGGGCGCCTTCCAGGTCGAGGTAGTTGGTCGGTTCGTCGAGCAGCAGCAGGTCCGGCTCGCTGAACAGGGCCGCGGCCAGGGCCACGCGCATCCGCCAGCCGCCCGAGAACTCGGCCATCGGCCTCTGCAGGTCCTCGACGCTGAAGCCCAGGCCGGCGAGGATTTCGGCCGCGCGGGAGGGGGCCGAGTCGGCGTCGATCTCGATCAGCCGGGTCCAGATGTCGCCCATCTCCTCCGGATCGGCGGTCTCCAGCCGGGTCAGCAGGTCATGGCGCTCGTCGTCGGCTTCCAGGATGGTGTCGATCAGCGACACGGGCGTCGCGGGATGCTCCTGCGCCACCTGGCCGATGCGGGTGTTCCTGGGCAGGTTGATCTCGTCGCCGCCGGCCACCAGCTCGCCCATGATCAGCTTGAACAGCGTCGACTTGCCCACGCCGTTGCGGCCGACCAGGCCCACCTTTGCGCCCGGCGGCAGCGAAATGCCGGCATGGTCGAAGAAGCGTCGGCCCCAGGCGTCGAAGGTCAGGTCGTTGATCTGGAGCATGGCGGGGCTGGAAAAGGACTTCGCGACAGGTGTTGGCGGATCGGGGGCCCGCCGCTATAAGCCCGCGACCTCCCAAACACCACCTCATGTGTAAGGCTTCAAACTAGCCATGACTGAACGCACCTTCTCGATCATCAAGCCGGACGCGACCCGCCGGAACCTCACCGGGGCGATCAACGCCGTCATCGAAGGCGCCGGCCTGCGCATCGTCGCCCAGCGCCGCGTCCGCCTGACCGAAGACCAGGCGAAGAAATTTTACGAAGTCCACGCCGCCCGCCCGTTCTACGGTGAACTGGTCGGCCAGATGACCGCCGAGCCGGTCGTCGTCCAGGTGCTGGAAGGCGACAACGCCGTGGCCCGCTATCGCGAAGTCATGGGCGCCACCAACCCGGAACAGGCCGCCGAGGGCACCATCCGCAAGCTGTTCGCCCTGTCGATCGGCGAGAACTCGGTCCACGGTTCGGACTCGATCGAGAATGCGGGCATCGAAATCGCCCAGTTCTTCACCGACGCCGACATCGTCGGCTAACACCGGACGATTCAAGACGATCTGGCGGCCGGCCTCCTGGCGGAGGCCGGCCGTAATCGTTGGCGTCAGGCCGGGGTCGCCTTGCGTCGGGCTTCATCGAAGGTCCCGACGAACCGCGCGCGCCGCAGGACGTCGGCCTCGATGGTCTTCAGCAGCGACCGCATCACCGGCCGGGCCGCGCCGCAGACGATCACCTCGGCCCCGTCGTCCAGCACCCGCTTGAGGAAGTCGCGCAGGGCGAAGGCGCCGGTCGGATCGACCATCGGCGTCTCCTCCAGCCGCAGGATATAGACCCGCCGTCTGGCGCCGATCTGGTCGAAGGCGTCCTTCAGCACGCTGGCGCTGCCGAAGAACAGCGGCCCGCGGAAGGTGATCACCGCCACGTCTGACGGCAGGCCGAAATTGGGGGCGTAGTGGCCCTCCCGGCGCTCCTGGTCGGCCTGATCCTCCTCCAGCACCGCCTCGCCGCCGGCGATGGTCGCCAGGCCGGCCATGCGGTGCATGAACAGGAAGCTGGCCATGACCATGCCGACCTCGATGGCCACCGTCAGATCGACCAGCACCGTCAGGGCGAAGGTGGCCAGCAGGACCGTCCGGTCGCCGAGGGTGGTGCCCAGGATCAGCCGGAAGCGGTGGGCCTCGGCCATGTTCAGCGCCACGACCACCAGAATGGCGGCCAGGGCGGCCAGCGGCACGAACTTCATCACCGGCGCCAGCACCAGCATGAACAGCAGGATGAACAGGGCGTGGGCCATGCCGGCGACCGGCGAGCGGGCGCCGGTGCGAACGTTGGTCGCCGTGCGCGCGATGGCCCCGGTGGCGGGCAGGCCGCCGAACAGGGTCGAGGCGACGTTGGCGATGCCCTGGGCGACCAGCTCGATGTTGGAGCGGTGGCGGGCGCCGGTCATCTGGTCGGCGACCACGGCCGACAACAGCGACTCGACCCCCGCCAGCAGGGCAATGGTCAAGGCGCTGGGCAACAGGTCGCGCACCTTGTCCCAGTGCCAGAAGTTCAGGCTGGGCAGCGGAAGCTGGGCGGCGACCCCGCCGAACCGCGAACCGATGGTGTCGACCGGCAGGTTCAGCGCCATCACCGCCACCGCCGCGGCGATGGTCACCAGCAGGAACTGGGGCAGACGCGGCGCGTAGCGGCGCATCAAGAGGATCGCCGCGAGGCAGGCGCTGGCCAGGGCCAGACCGGGCAGGCTCAGGCTGTCGCGGGCCGCCCACAGGGCCTGCAGCTTGGGAATGAACTCGGCCGGAACCTTGTCGGCGGTCAGGCCGAAGAAGTCCTTCACCTGGCTGGCCAGGATGATCACGGCGATGCCGCTGGTGAAGCCGGTGGTCACCGGGTCGGGGATGTATTTGATGAGGGTCCCGACCCGCAGCAGACCGGCGACGATCAGGATCCCGCCGGCCATCAGGGTGGCCATCAGCAGGCCGTCATAGCCATGTTTGCTGATCACGCCATAGACGATGACCACGAAGGCCCCCGTCGGTCCGCCGATCTGGAAGCGGCTGCCGCCGAAGGCCGAGATCAGGAAACCGGCCACCACGGCGGTGACCAGTCCGACGTCCGGCGTGGTGCCCGAGGCGATCGCCAGGGCCATGGCAAGGGGCAGGGCGACGATGGCGACGGTCAGGCCGGCGATCAGGTCGGCGCGAAGGTCGCCTGGCCCGTATCCTCGCCGCAGCACCGTGACGGTCTTGGGGAGAAATTGGCGCCAGTCCCGTCCCATGCCGATCCGCCTTTAGGTCCTGTCGATCAGCCGCACGCCGCGGCCCGCGCCCTGGCTGGGGGCGCCTTCGGCGATCAGTTCGACGCCGGCGGCGGAAAAGGCGGTGACCACCTTCTCAAGGCTGTCAACGACGGACCGGACCGACCCTTCGCAGGCTTCCATCCGCTGGATGGTCGGCACGGACAGCCCGGCGAGCCTGGCGAGGTCCCGTTGATCCATGCCGAGCAACGCCCTGGCGGCGCGAATTTGCGATCCGGTGATCATTCAAGTCTCCACGATGATGTTTCAAACATCATGAGAGAGAGTCAAGACATCTTGGTAGGGCTCAGTGCCGCTTGGCGCCGGATCTGCGGATCGTCTCAAGCGCCGCCGCCAGTTCCGCCTGGCCGTAGGGCTTGGCCAGCACCTGGGCGGCGGGATAGCGGGCGGAGACGCCGACCCGACCGTAGCCGGTGGCGAACAGGAACGGGATCTCCCGCGCCGCCAGGGCGTCGGCGAAGGGATAGACCTGTTCGCCGCCCAGATTGACGTCGAGGATCGCGCCGTCCGCGTCGTTGGCGACGTCGAGGCGTTCCAGCGCCTGGCTGAGGCTGCCGGCGACTTCGACGACCACGCAGCCGAGGTCGGCCAGCATGTCCTCCAGCAGCATGGCCACCAGCGCTTCGTCCTCAACCAGGAAAAGCCGCAGGCCTTCAAGCGATTGGGCCGTCATCCGAGCGATACCTTACGCGACAGGGGCAACTGGATTTCACACTGTACGCCCGCCGGCGGGAACATCAGGTTCACATTCCCGCCAAGCTCGCGGCCCAGACCCTCCGCGATCAGCCGGGAGCCGAAGCCGCGACGTTGCGGCGGCGTGACCGCGGGGCCGCCCGTCTCGATCCAGGTCAGGTCCAGACGGGGCGGCGAGCCGGACCCGTCGAGCCGCCAGCGCACCTCCAGCCGACCGCCGCGCGCCGACAGGGCGCCGTATTTGGCGGCGTTGGTCGCCAGCTCGTGAATGGCCATGTTCATGGTCACCGCCGCGTTCGGGCTGAGCCGGATCGCCGGGCCGCCGATGGTCACTCTCGGCGGGCCGTCGTCATCGTCCGAGGCGTAGGGCGCCAGGGTCCGCCCGACCACGTCGGCGAGGGAGGCTCCATCCCAGGATCCGGCGGTCAGCAGATCGTGGGCGTTGGACAGGGCGCCGATACGGGCCTCGAAGGTCCGGCCGAAGGTCTCCGGATCGACCGCGCCACGCCGTGTCTGACCGGAGATGGCCATCACCGTGGCCAGGGTGTTCTTCATCCGGTGGTTCAGTTCGGCCAGCAGCTGTTGTTGCTGTTCCTCGGCCTTCTTGCGTTCGGTGATGTCCATGAACACCGCCGTCACCTCGACGGCCCGGCCGTCGGCGTTGCGCGTCACGCGCCCCCGGTTGTCCAGCCACCGCACGGTTCCGTCGGGCCAGAGGACCCGGTGTTCCATATCGAACTGCTCGCCCGGCCCGGCCAGGGCGGCGTCGCGGTGACTGGCCACCAGGTCCCGGTCGTCGGGATGGACCCCGTCGCGGATCTGCTCGCGGGTCAGGACGACGTCGGGCGGGTAGCCGAGCAGCCTGGCCAGGCCCGGGGAGTGGACCGCCCGGTCGGTGACCGGATCGAGGATCACCTCGCCCATGCCGGCGGCGTTCATGGCGAAGCTGAGCCTTGCCTGGGCCTGGGCCGCCTGCAGGGCGTTCAGCTCGGCGAGGCGTTCGGAGACGTCCTTCAGCTGGCGATTGGCGTCCTTGAGCGCGGCGGTGCTGCGCAAGACCTCGGCCTCGCGCCGGTCAGCCAGCTTCTCCACCTGTTCGACGTTGCGCTGCGCCCGGACGAAGTCGGTCACGTCCTCCACCCGGTGGATGATGTGGACGATGGCCCCGTCCGCCCCGGCCACCGGCGTGTTGATCGGACTCCAGTAGCGAATTTCGAAGCCGCCAGGCTCGTCGCGCAGCGGGATGTCGTACTTCTGCAGCCCCATCACGTCCGGCTGGCGGTCTCGCAGCGCCCGCTCCAGCGACGCGCGCAGATCGCTGACCCCGGTTGCGGTCGGGTCGTTGGGATTGTCCGGAAACACCTCGAACAGGCCCTGGCCGACGATGATCTCGCGCCGCGTGCCGGTGGCGGCGAGATAGGCGTCGTTGACGCCGACGATGGTGAACCGGGGCGTGTCGGGGGCCAGCAGCAGATAGGGCGCGGGGGTCGCGTCGAAGACCAGACGATAGTCCACCTCGCCAGGGGCTTCCGTTCGGGTTGATCGTGTGGAGTCCTGGGTCACCGATATGATCGCCTTGCCGCACGCGTCGCTGATATCATCGCGATCCGGCGATCTCCATACAGGACGCCCGCGTACGTTGATTCTTTCCTGCCGCCGGGCCGCATCGGCCGACCCATTTTGAGGAATTTCGCGGGAAACGCCAGTCGCCGCCGACAACCTCCCTGAATCGGACTAGCGGCTGGATGTGATCGCGGCGGACCTGACCATGAACGAGACCCTCAAACTCGGATTTCTGGCCTCGCATTCGGGCAGCAGCATGCGGGCGATCGTCCAGGCCATCGCTGACGGGGTGCTGCGGGCCGAGGCCCGTATCGTCATCAGCAACAACGGCGACAGCGCGGCCCTGGCCTTCGCCCGCGACCACGGCATCGCGGCCCGGCACATCAGCGGCAGGACCGCCGGATCGGCCGAGGCGGCGGACCGGGCGATCGCCGATGCGCTGACCGGGGCCGGGGTGACCCTGCTGATCCTGTCCGGCTACCTGCGGCCGGTGGGACCGGAAACCCTGACCCGGTTCAGCGGACGGATCCTCAACATCCATCCAGCCCTGCTGCCGGCCTATGGCGGCCAGGGCATGTACGGCGGTCGTGTCCACGCGGCGGTGATCGCCAGCGGAGAGACCGAGACCGGCTGCTCCATCCATCTGGTCGATGGCGAATACGACCACGGCCAGGTGATCAGCCAGCGTCGGGTCCAGGTCGAGCCGGCCGACACGCCCGAGACCCTGGCGGCCCGGGTGATGGCGGTGGAGCCGGGGCTGTTCGTGGAGACGCTGCGCGAGATTGCCACGCGGGGTTCGGTGCTTCCGGCGCCTTGACCGCCCCGCCACTGTCATCCCGGACGGCCGTCAGGCCGATCCGGGACCCAGAATCAATCCCGGCCGAAAGCATTTGAAGCCGAATTCTGGGTCCCGGCTCTGCGCTTCGCTTCGGCCGGGATGACAGGTCGGGTTGAAGCTAACCCTTCGCCAGTTCGCCGCAGACGAAGGCGTCCTCGCCGGCCTCCAGCAGGTCGGCCAACAGGCCCGGCGCCTCGCTCTGGCCGACGATCAGCAGGAAGCCGATGCCGCAGTTGAAGGTGCGGCGCATCTCGTGCTCGGCGATGCCGCCGGTTTCCTGCAGCCACTGGAACACCGGCGCGAAGGTCCAGGCGTTCCAGTCGAAGCGGGGAATGAGGCCCTCGGCGATGGCGCGGGGCGGGTTTTCGATCAGCCCGCCGCCGGTAATGTGGGCCACGCCCTTGATCCGGCCGGCCTTGATCAGCGGCAGGGTTGATTTCACGTAGATCCGCGTGGGGGTCATCAGGCTTTCGGCCAGCGTCCCGGCGCCGAAGGGGGAGGGCGCGTCCCAGGCCAGGCCCGACCGCTCAACGACCTTGCGGACCATCGAATAGCCGTTGGAGTGCGGCCCGCTCGACGCCAGGCCGATCAGGATGTCGCCGGGGCGCTGGTCGTCCAGCCGCGGCAGCACGCCGTCGCGGTTGACGGCGCCGACGGTGAAGCCGGCCAGGTCGTACTCGCCGTCGGCGTACATGCCCGGCATCTCGGCCGTCTCGCCGCCCACCAGGGCGCAGCCGGCCAGCTTGCAGCCCTCGGCGATGCCGGCGACCACACGGGTGGCCGTGGCCACATCCAGCTTGCCGGTGGCGAAATAGTCGAGGAACAACAGGGGCTCGGCGCCCTGGGCCAGCAGATCGTTGACGCACATGGCCACCAGGTCGATGCCGACCGTGTCGTGCAGACCCGTCTCGATGGCGATCTTCAGCTTGGTGCCGACGCCGTCGGTGGTCGAGACCAGCAGCGGGTCCTCGTAGCCGGCGGCCTTCAGGTCGAACAGGGCGCCAAAGCCGCCCAGCCCCCCTTCCGCGCCGGGGCGGCGCGTCGCCTTCGCCAGCG
>JACRBD010000313.1 GCA_016234625.1 Caulobacterales bacterium
GGCGTCAGATGAGTCTCGGCCTCGCCGGCGGACTTGGACTCCTCCTCGGCCAGGCGCTTCTCCAGCTGCGGGATCTCGCCGTACTGGATCTGGCCGGCCCGCTCGAAGTTGCCCTGCCGCTGGACCGTCGCCAGCTCGGCGCGCAGCCGCTCCAGCGCCTCGCGGACCTGGGCGGCGCTGCCGACCTTGTCCTTTTCGCTCTTCCAGCGGGCGGTCATCTCGTCGGAGGCGACCTGCAGCTCGTCGATCTCGTCCTCGATGGCCTCCAGCCGCTGCTTGGAGGCCGCGTCGGTCTCCTTCTTCAGGGCCTCGCGCTCGATCTTCAGCTGCACCAGGCGGCGGTCGATCTCGTCCAGCTCCTCGGGCTTGGAGTCCACGGCCATGCGCACCCGGCTGGCCGCCTCGTCCATCAGGTCGATGGCCTTGTCGGGCAGGAAGCGGTCGGCGATGTAGCGGTTGCTGAGTGTCGCGGCGGCGACGATGGCGCTGTCGCTGATCCGCACCCCGTGGTGCAGCTCGTACTTCTCCTTCAGGCCGCGCAGGATCGAGACGGTGTCCTCGACCGTCGGCTCGCCGACGAACACCGGCTGGAACCGGCGGGCCAGGGCCGCGTCCTTCTCGACGTTCTTGCGGTATTCATCGAGCGTGGTGGCGCCCACGCAGTGCAGCTCGCCCCGCGCCAGGGCGGGCTTGAGCAGGTTGGAGGCGTCCATCGCCCCCTCGCTCTTGCCGGCGCCGACCAGGGTGTGCATCTCGTCGATGAACAGGATGATGCTGCCCTCGGCGGCGGTCACCTCACCCAGCACCGCCTTCAGCCGTTCCTCGAACTCGCCGCGATACTTCGCGCCGGCGATCAGGGCGCCCATGTCGAGCGACAGCAGCTTCTTGTCCTTCAGGCTCTCGGGCACGTCGCCGTTGACGATGCGCAGGGCCAGGCCCTCGACGATGGCGGTCTTGCCTACGCCCGGCTCGCCGATCAGCACAGGGTTGTTCTTGGTCCGGCGGGAGAGGACCTGGATGGTGCGGCGGATCTCCTCGTCGCGGCCGATCACCGGGTCCAGCTTGTCGTCGCGGGCGGCCTGGGTCAGGTCGCGGGCGTAGCGTTTGAGGGCGTCGTAGCCCTCCTCGGCGCTGGCGGAATCAGCGGTGCGGCCCTTGCGGACATCGGCGGCGGCGGTCTCCAACGACTTTTCGGTCGCCCCCGCGTCCTTCAGCGCCTTGCCGGCCTCGCCGCCCTCGGCGGCCAGGGCGATCAGCAGGCGCTCGGTGGTGATGAAGGCGTCGCCGGCCTTCTTGGCGTCGGCCTCGGCGCGGTTGAACACGCTGGCCGTCTCGGGCTTGAGATACAGCTGGCCGGAGCCGCCCTCGACCTTGGGCATGCGCTGCAGCAGCGCTTCGACGGCCGTGTCGACGGCGTCGGGCCGCCCGCCGGCGCTCTGGATCAGGGCGCGGGAAAGGCCATCCTTCTCCTCAAGCAGGACCTTCAGCAGGTGCTCGGGCGCCAGGTGCTGGTGGCGCCGGGCCAGGGCCAGCGACTGGGCGCTCTGGATCGCCTGTTTGGCGCGGTCGGAATAGAGGTCGATGTTCATGCTGTCCCCGTTACGGCGGAAGGCGACCGGCAACCTTGATCAAGCGCAACCGGACGTCCCGATGTAGGTGTGGCCGTGGAGACACACAAGGGCGGAGCGGTCGGAACCTATCTACGCTCGACCCGCGTTCCCGCCAGCCTGTCGTAGAACGGATCAGGTCGCTGAAAGATCATCGCGATCACCGCGATAACACTCCAGAGAGTCAGGAGGGCGGGTAAAATCCAGTCAGGGATCGCCCACGCAGCCGCTTGGGTTTCACCTGATGGATCGAAGCTGAAACTCAGGCCGGCGAACATGCCTGCAGACAACAGGCCCGCAGCCACGATGCCGCTGTAGATCAATCCATTCCGGACGAGACTTCGCCAAATGGAGGCCCGGCCAGTCCTAATGGCAACGACCCTCAGGCCAAGTGCGAGCTTTCCCGGCCCGCCGCCGAACAGTCCTTCACAAACCGTGAGCACGAAAATCAAGGCAAGTCCCCACAGGCCGTCCAGATAAATGCTATCGACGACCTTCCCGGCCGCGTCGACGGGCGCCTGCCGCCGCAATCCTGGCGCCATGGCGTCCGTCTGGACCTGCACGTAGCGATCAATCTCCCGGCCAGCGAACCGCGAGACGCAAAGGCTCGCGCTGGGTTCTCCGGTTTTTGGCGCCGGCCCAATGACGGCGGGCACCGTCGCCGCCGGCTCGCACTCCCCTTGGGTGAAGATCGCCTGCCTCATGCGAATCCTGGTCCCCGACGGCTCGTAGATCAGCATCGCTAGGGCGGACAAAACTAATGAGATGAACAGGCCGTCTATGAGGAACGCGGCGGTTCGCCTCCAGAATCCACCGGATAGGCGCCTGATTTCTTTGGCTTCCGACATCTGCCCCCCGGCTTGGGTTGAGACGATAGGTCGGATGCCTGACGACGCCAAGCGCCACTACCTTTCACCGCAAACGGTAGGCGAGGTCAGTCCGATCCTGGGGCAGATTGCGCCCTGATGTCTTGACGGCCAGCTTGCTCCGGCGGCGACCTTGGTCAAGGACGGGCCCGCAGGGCCCGCCGCTGCGCGGCCGCGAAGCGGTCCTTGACGAAGATCGCCGTCCCGGAGCGGAGAATTCCATCAAGGCCTTCAGGGCTCTTCGTCATCTGGTCTTGCCAGACGATACTCACCGCCCCCTACCGTTTCAGCTCCAGCACCTCCAGCTTGGCCTCCTGTTTCGGCCAGGGCAGGGTCAGCCGCCAGCGGTCGGTACCGACCCGTTCGAACACCCCGACCTGGTCGCGTTCGGCGCGCTGGCCGTAGGCGGGATACTCGGTCTCGTCCGCCCCCCAGGCCTGGGCGCCGACGAACACCAGCCGCTTGTCGGTGTCGGGATACAGCAGCCCACGCGTGCGCTGGCTGCCTCCGGTCTTGGTCAGGATCAGGTCGCCGCCGGGGGTCAGTTCAATGGTGCAGCTGAACCAGCCATAGGCGGCATAGGTCAGATTGCCCTCGCCCTTCGCGCCGATCTTGATCGTGCGGCAGCGGTACTTGCCAGGGGCCGGCTGCAGATTGCCTGGCAGGGCGGCGTCGGGGACCAGCAGCATGCCCGTGCCGTCGATCTCGGCGCCGTGCTGGTGGCTGGCCTCGCGCAGGGCGGCCGACCAGGCCTCGGCCAGCCGGTCGACCCGGCCCTGGTCCTCGGGCGTCGCCACCGTGCGCCACAGGTCGGTCCCGCCTTGTTCGCCGGCGGCGGGGACGGGCCTGGCGGGCTCGGCCGGGGCCGTCGGCGTCGCCGGCGCGGCGGGTTTCGCGGGCTCCGTCGGCGCCGGCGAACAGGCGGCGAGGGTCAGGGCGGCGGCGGCGAGGAGGAGGGCGCGGATGATCATGGGGCAAGCCTATCGCCCTTCTCCCGCAGCGAGAAGGCGCCCGCCATCGGGGACATGTACCGAAGGTACGTGTCCCCTAAGCGAGCCATTGCTGAATCTGGATTGGGGGA
The DNA here is from genome assembly GCA_016234625.1 of Caulobacterales bacterium. Taxonomy (GTDB): domain Bacteria; phylum Pseudomonadota; class Alphaproteobacteria; order Caulobacterales; family Caulobacteraceae; genus Caulobacter. Next base: position 3,555 of record JACRBD010000313.1, read on the forward strand.
CACGTACCTGCGGTACATGTCCCCGCGCTGACAGGGGATAGCCGCCATCCCGCAACCCAAAGTATAGTCCCGCCCTCGGGGGAGCACACCATGCGCTACTGGTGGGTCAGCCACAGGCGGACGGCGCGGGAGGAGATCGCCGGCCGCTTCCTCTGGGCGGCGCGGGGCGGGGCCGGTCCGCGCAACCCGACCCGCGAGACCCTGCGGATCGCCGCGCCGGGGGACCTGGTCCTGTCCTACGCCGCCGGGCTGATCGGGGCGGTGGGCAGGGTCACCGACCACGCCTTTGTCGCGCCCAGGCCCGCCGGCTTCGGCCAGGCCGACGCCCCGTTCGGCGAGACCGGCTGGCGGCTGCCGGTGCTGTGGACGCCGGTCGCCCCGCCGGTGGCCGTCGCGCCGCTGTTTCCCGACCTGGCCCCGCTGCTGCCGGCCCGTCACAGCCCGCTCAACCGGCTGGGGCGCGGCGAGCAGAAGGCCTATCTGTCGCAGATCGGCGAGGCGGCGTTCGCGCGGGTGCTGCGGGACGCGCGGGTGGATCTCGCGGCGCTGGCGAGGGCCGACATCGCCGGCCTGACCCTCGCCGACCAGCGCGAGGCCATCGACGACGCCATCGCCGCCGCCGTCGCGGCCGACCCCGGCCTGTCGGCGACGGTCAAGCAACAGCTGGTCGTCGCCCGCAAGGGCCAGGGCGTCTTCCGCGAACGGGTGCTGGCGCTGGAGCCCCGCTGCCGCGTCACCGGCGTGACCAACCCCTGGCTGCTGATCGCCAGCCACATCAAGCCCTGGCGATCCTGCGACACCGCCACCGAGCGCCTCGACGGCGCCAACGGCCTGATGCTGACCCCGGACGTGGACCGGCTGTTCGACCGGGGCATGATCGGGTTTTCGGACGAGGGCGCCGTGCTGGTGTCGCCGGCGCTGGCCGAGGCGGACCTGGCCGCGATGGGGCTGGAGGGGCTGGCCGGGCGGTGCGTCGGGCCGTTCACGGCGGCGCAGGCGGGGTATCTGGCGTGGCACCGGCGGTGGGTGTTTGTCGGCGGCGGATAGTTCGGCGCCGGCTTCAGTGTCTCGTCGCGAAGCCGACAGGATTGGAAAAGGTCGAGCGGCCACCTCCCGGCCGATGCGCCGGAACGCGCCACCCCGGTTGGCCACCCCTGCGCCTGCGGATGCGCGGGCGGCGCGAACCCTTGCCGGGCTTTGGGTTGCCGACATCGTCGGGGATGGAAGACGGACTCTCATGCCCATAAGGATACGCCCGCCAGCGGGTGTGAGGTGCAAATCACCGACCGCGCCGGAATGGGCCGGTGAGAGTCTCGCGAATGTCTCGCCTTGTCCCGGGATTATCCGTCTCGCGAGTCTCGCTTTTCAGGGACGCGGAGTCGCCCCTGAAACCCTTGATGGAATGATCCGCTCTGGTGGGCGGCTTGCTCAAAGACCGCTGCGCGGCCGCGGAGCGGCGGCCCCGCAGGGGCCGTCCTTGACCAAGCCGCCCACCAGAGCAAGCTGGCCTTCAAGGCGTCAGGGGGAGGGGTGGCTACAGAGGTGGTTGCGCCATCACATTGTCACGCAAGTTTCGAAATCGCCCCACTGGTCCGCCATCGCTTTGGCGATGCCGGGATAGAACCGGGACCGTTCCTTCCAGCGATCTGGTGATGGCGACATATGATGCACACGCGGCGCGCGTCCGCTGACGATCTCGGTCGGAATCAGGGGCGGCAAATTCTTCAGCCACAGGCAGGTCCGCTTGGTCTCGCCGTGGCCGAACTGCCAAGGCTGAATGCTCTGGGCGAAGTCCTCGAAGTTCACGATGCGATCCTTGGCGTGCTTGTGCATCACCGGGTTCTCAATCGCGATCCGATCAATGGGCGCATTCCAGAAGTCGGAAAACAGCGCCGCGCCTTCGTCCAGCGCCTCCCACATCTCGTCAATCGTCTTCCCGCGCGGCGGCGCGGATAGCCAGCGGACACCCGAGTTGCACAGGCGGGTGCATGGCGGATGGGCGACCATCAACAGGTCCCACCCGTCGTTCAGCAGATCGCGCGCATCGCCGATGATGTGGCGGTTCGATCCGTCTTCGCTCGGCAGAAGGTCACAGGACCAAGCGTCGTGACCCCGGCTGAGAAACGCGTTGCGGACTGTCCCGCTGTATTCGCACGCGACAAGGACCCTCACACCAAGGCCTCGCGCATCTTCGATGAACACACAGTGTCGCGCCCGTTTTGCAGCTCTAGGAGACTCCGCAGAACCAACCTACATGTTTGCGATAGTGGAACGCAATATACCAGGATAGATTGTTTTTACTCTGAGCCGGCACGCGTCGAGTTTCGCCGCGCAAACGCGGACTCCTCCCTGAAGCCCTTGATGGAATTGTCCGCTCTGCTTGGAGGCTTGCTCAAGGACCGCTTCGCGGCCGCGAATCGGCGGCCACGTAGGGGCCGTCCTTGACCAAGCCTCCCAGCAGAGCAAGCTGGCACTCAAGGCATCAGAGGCCAGTATGCTCGGGTAGCAACGAGCCGAATGAACCTATAGCGTTACACGCATGGCTAGATTCTGGTGGGTCAATCACAAACAGACTGTGCGGCAGGAAATTGCCGGTCAGTATTTGTGGTCACCAAAGGTCGAACGTGGGGGGGCTCGAAGCCAATTCTACGAAAATATGAGATTGGCTTCTCCCGGAGACCTAGTCGTTTCGTATGCGGACGGATTCGTCAGGTTCATCGGACGCGTAACCGAATACGCCTTCACAGCGCCCAAACCCGAAGAGTTCGGCCTGACGGGGGGCTTATTGGAGCCAAGAGGGTTGGCTCCTCCCTGTCTATTGGGTCGCGCTCGCAGAACCGATCCGTCCACGGGATATCATTGCGGACCTTAGGCCGCACTTGCCGACCCGATATTCGCCGATCAGCGCTGAGACCGGCAAGGGACACCAGAAAGTCTATCTCGCGGAAATCGAGCGAGAAGCGTTCGACGTGATTATCGCGAACGCCGCCTATGATCACGCGTCATTACTCAACGGCGGCGACAATAGTCTCACGTATTACGTTGTCTCCGAGCTCCTTGACGACGCCGTTGAACGCGCGGTCGAAGCCGACTTCGCGCTGGAAGATACCGTAAGAAAAAGCATCGTTCTGGCTCGGCGCGGACAGGGACGTTTCCGCATGAATGTCGAAGCGCTAGAGCCCGCGTGCCGAGTTACAGGTGTTACAGACCCAACTTTGCTCATCGCGAGCCACATCAAGCCCTGGCGACTGTGTTTGGACGCAAATGAGCGGCTAGATGGCATGAATGGCCTAATGCTCACGCCCGACGTAGATCTGCTGTTTGATCGAGGCTTCATCAGCTTCGATGATGACGGTGGGGTCCGAGTATCCTCTAGGGTGAGATTGGACGACCTTGGCCGACTTGGCCTCGGGCACTTAGCTTGGAACAGCACAGGCTTCGCCGAAGCGCCGGCAATCTGGAATGCTGAAGAATTTCGTCCAAAGCAACGCGAGTACCTCGGCTTTCATCGGTCCGTGGTTTTCCTCCCCTAGAGGCGAAGCCGTCCATTGTGACCCGGATGTGAGTGTCGGTCTCCACACAGGCAACCCGCAACGACGCGCCTCAGGCGGCCATTTGGCCTTCGGCGCCGACCTCTGCAGCAGCTCCACCAGATACCCGTCCGGGTCCTTGGCGAAGCCCACTGCCGCTCTCGCCCATCCGGCGTCGCGGGACTATACTCCCCGCATGACGAGCGCCGAGGTCATCGCGGTTCTGCGCGCCCACAGGGGGGCGTTGCGGCAGCGCGGCGTTCTGCGGGCGGCGCTGTTCGGCTCCACGGCGCGCGATGAGGCAGGGCCGGACAGCGATATCGACATCATGGTCGAGCTGGACCCCGAAGCGCGCATAGATCTCTACGACTATGCGGGCATCAAGCGGTTCCTTGCCGGGCTGTTCCTGCCGCCGGTGGATGTCGTCAACCGCGCCAGCCTGAAGGCGCATGTCCGCCCCGCCGCTGAACGCGACGCCGTCTATGCCTTCTGACCGCGACCGGCAGGCCTGGACGGACATCGTCGATAACGCCCGCCTCGCGCTCGGCTTCGCCGAGGGAATGGACGCGGCGGCCTTCACCGCCGATGTGAAGACCTTCTATGCCGCGACCCGTTGTCTGGAGATCATTTCCGAGGCGGCCCGCCGTCTGAGCGACGACGAGCGGGCGCGACATCCCGACCTGCCGTGGAAGAACATGACCGGCGCCGGCAACGTCTATCGGCATGACTATGACGATGTGGAGCCCGGCCTTGTCTGGACCACGATCCGTGACCGGCTCCCGGCGTTGATTGCGGCGGGCGTATTGGCGCTGCATGGGCCGCAGGAATAACCTCAGAGCGGTCGCGTGCCGGGGGCTCGTTACCGCGCCGGCCGCTCCAGCAACTCCACCAGATACCCGTCCGGGTCCTTGGCGAAGCCGACCCCGCCAGCGCTACTCAGCCGCCTCAACCGCTCTCGGCCCGGGCAGCCGCGCTTTCGACCACCCCCCGGGCGCCAGGACCTTCGAGGCGCCGAGCACCTCGATGCCGACGACCCGGTCCTCGGCATCGTAGTCGAGCACGATGCCGGGGGCGACTTCCTCGCTTTCGATGATCGGACCGTCGCCCAGATAGATGTAGGCGGCGTCGGCCTCGGGGTCGTAGGTCATGTCAGGCATGGCGGCGCCTCGCGCGGCGGTCGAAGTGGACGCTTATAACCCGAATGTGGGTTTCAGTCTCCACGCAGGCAACCCGCAGAACCCTGTCGCCGTAGTCCGGGATGGTCCGAAAACGCCGCTCGACCGTGGGGTCGCCACGTCTGGCTCGACCCATTCGGGTTCGTGCACGGTCCACTCCAGCCATTCGGCGGCAATCGACCGCTCGCGCATGCGGTTGGGCGCATGATGCGTGAAGAGTAGCGGCTTCATGCGCCACTTTTACGAGATCTGGCGCATAAATCAATCTAAAAGGTTAGTCGGGCGTCCGAACCGCCAAGGTGGACGGGTGCCGGCGGCGGGTTTGCCTGACGCGTTCCCAAGCCCTCATCCGGCCTGCTCCGCAGGCCACCTTCTCCCTCCGGGAGAAGGAAGACGCGTCAATTATCGTCCATCTTCAGCGCCGCGATGAATGCTTCCTGCGGGATCTCGACCTTGCCGAACTGGCGCATGCGTTTCTTGCCGGCTTTCTGCTTGTCGAGCAGCTTGCGTTTCCGTGACGCATCCCCGCCGTAGCATTTGGCCGTCACGTCCTTGCGCAGGGCGCGGACGGTTTCCCGGGCGATGATCCGGCCGCCGATGGCCGCCTGGATCGGGATGACGAACATGTGCTGGGGGATCAGGTCCTTCATCTTCTCGACCATGCCCCGGCCGCGGCTCTCGGCGCGGTCGCGGTGGACCAGCATGGAGAGGGCGTCGACCGGCTCGGCGTTGACCAGGATGGACATCTTGACCAGGTCGCCGGCGCGGTAGTCCTCGATCTGGTAGTCGAAGCTGGCGTAGCCCTTGGAGATGGATTTCAGCCGGTCGTAGAAGTCGAACACCACCTCGTTCAGCGGCAGGTCGTAAACCAGCATGGCGCGGCTGCCGACGTAGGAGATCTCGCGCTGCTGGCCGCGGCGGTCCTGGCACAGCTTGATCACGCCGCCGAGGTATTCGTCGGGGGTGAAGATGGTCGCCTTGATCCACGGCTCCTCGATGCTCTCGATGGCCATCGGGTCGGGCATGTCGGCGGGGTTGTGCAGGTCCATGTGCGTGCCATCGCGGCGGTTGATCTTGTAGACCACGCTCGGGGCGGTCGCGATCAAGTCGAGGTCGAACTCGCGGCTGAGGCGCTCCTGGATGATCTCCAGGTGCAGCAGGCCGAGGAAGCCGCAGCGGAAGCCGAAGCCGAGGGCGGCGCTGGATTCCATCTCGTAGGTGAAGCTGCCGTCGTTGAGCCGCAGGCGGCCGACGGCGGCCCGCAGGTCCTCGAAGTCGGCGGCGTCCACGGGGAACAGGCCGCAGAAGACCACCGGCTGGACGTCCTTGAACCCGGGCAGGGCGGCGGCGGTGCCCTTTTTCTCGTCGGTGATGGTGTCGCCGACGGCGGCGTCGGCCACCTCCTTGATCTGGGCGGTGATGAAGCCGACCTCGCCGGGGCCGAGGCTCTCGACGGGCACGGGCTTGGGTGTGAACACCCCCAACTGCTCGACCTCATGGTCCTGGGCCGTGTCCATCAGCGTCACCTTGGTGCCGGTGCGGATGGTACCCTCGAGCACGCGCACGA
>JACRBD010000323.1 GCA_016234625.1 Caulobacterales bacterium
TCCTCGACGCCTCGCCGGCTCCGACCAAGTTCGCCCTGGCCCATCTGGGCCTGTGCGCCGAGGACTGCCGCCTGCCGATCACCCCCTGCGCCGAGGCGGTCCGGCCGGCGATCCTCGAGGCCATGCACGAGGCCGGGCTGGTCTGATGCCCCAGGTTGGCAAGACCATCGCCGAAAACCGCCGGGCCCGGTTCGACTACTTCATCGAGGACACGATGGAGGCCGGCATCATGCTGACCGGCACCGAGGTCAAAAGCCTGCGCAACGGCCGGGCCAACATCGCCGAGTCCTATGCCTCGGTGGAAGGCGACGAGATCGTCCTGATCAACGCCGACATCCCGCCCTACAGCGGCGGCAACCGCTTCAATCACGAGCCCCGGCGGCACCGGAAGCTGCTGCTGCACCGCAAGCAGATCGGCAAGCTGATCGGCGCGGTGCAGCGCGAGGGCCGCACGATCATCCCGACCAAGCTCTACTGGAACGAAAAGGGCATCGCCAAGCTGGAGATCGGCCTGGCCAAGGGCAAGAAGCTGCACGACAAGCGCGAAACGATCGCCGATCGCGACTGGCAGCGCGACAAGGCCCGCCTGATGAAGGGCGACCGGACGGGGTAGGGCGACTCATGTCCTCATGCCGGTCTCGCGGCCCGCGAGAGACTGTCCCGGGCCCGCCCAGGGAGAGCCAGCATGAGCGACACCGGCAACCGGCTTAAAGGGATATCCTCTTCGGCCCCTCGCGTGGCGCGGATCGGCCTGACCGTGGCCGTCCTGGCCTTCGTGCTGGTCGGCGGCGGGTGCACGGTAACCGCCTGCAGCACCACCGTCGAGAGCGGCGAGGCCGGCATCAAGACGACCCGATTCGGGGCCAACCCCGGGGTGCAGCCGACCGAGCTGAGGCCCGGCTGGCACTGGAAGGGTATCGGCGAGGAGATCATCGTCTACCCGACCCGCCAGCGGACCTACAGCTACACCCGCGAGGCCAATTCGGACGGCAAGGAGAACGAGGAAATCGCGTTCGCCGACCAGACCGGCCTGCCGATGACCGCCGACGTCAACCTGACCATCCGCGTGCGCGACGATCGGGCCGCCGAGCTATACGCCCGTTGGCGCCAGCCTTTTGACGACCTGCTCGACGGCCAGATTCGCAATGACGTGCGCTCGGCGATCGCCAAGGAGACCGAGCAGGTGCCGGTGTCCTGCAACCTCAACACCACGCCGGGCGCTGTCGTGGGCGCCGCGCCGGTCGCCGCCGCGCCCTGCACGGGATCGCTGATGGGCGCGGGCCGGCAGGTGGTGATCCAGCGCGCCTTCCAGAGGGTGCGCAGCAAATGGGCCGCCGAGGGCGTCGAGATCAGCCAGATGGAGTGGGTCGGCACTATCCGCTATCCGCCGAGCGTCACCGCCGCGGTCGAGGCGCGCACCCAGACCGAGCAGCGCACCCTGGCGGCGCAGCAGAAGGCCGCCGAGGCCCGGGCCAACGCCGAGGCGGCGATCGAAACCGCCCGCGGCATCGCCGAAAGCACCCGCCTGCGCGGCGAGGCCCTGCGCGCCAATCCCGAGATCATCCAGCAGATCTACGCCGAGCGGTCGCAGGGCCTGTGCCCGCCGGGCACCGACACCTGCATCATCGGCCAGGGCGCCTGGGGGCTGGTCCCGGGCCGGGAGTAGGGGCGACCGGAGGGGGACTGGACAGGCGCGCCGTCAATCGCGACAGTCGAGGCTGATCGGGGGAGACCGGAATGCGTGTAGCCGTGATGCTGGCCGTGGCCGGCGCGATGATCCTGCCCGCGGCGCCCAGCGCCGCCCAGGAGGTCTATCTGATCAACGGCATCAAGGGGACGGTGACCTGGTCGCTGGACGACGGCCCCCAGATCGTGACGCCGAAAGGAAAGGGCGTGGTCGTGCCGGTGACGCCCGGGACCCACAAGCTCTCCATGATGGCGCCGCCCGCGCGGGGACAGAGCTACGCAATCGGCATCACGGCGGAGGAGGAGTTCAAGGAGTCCGACCTTGTCGTCCAGGGCGACCGGAAGTTCTGGTGCGTCACGGCCGTGGTCTTCATGACGATACCCATGGCCCTGCAGGCGGATCCGGAGGACTGCAGGAAGTTCACCAAGGACCTCGTCGGGAAGTAACGCCGCGCCCGCTCAGTCCAGCAACCCCCGCACCCGCTGGAACACATCCTCGAACATCGCGGGCGTCAGCCGGCCGGTGTTCGTGTTCAGCCGCGAGCAGTGGTAGCTGTTGATCACCGTGTAGGGCCCGGCGCGGAACTGCGAGCCGTGTCCGGGCTCGCCCAGCGAGGCCTTCAGGCCCATGGCCCGCAGCACGCTGCGCCGGGCCACGTCGCCCAGGGTGACGATCACCTTCAGCTGCGTCAGCTCCTCCAGCTTGGCGGCGAAGAACGGGCTGCATGTCCTTTCCTCGCTGGTTTCCGGCTTGTTCAGCGGCGGGGCGCAGCGGACCACGTTGGTGATCATGGCGCCGGTCAGCTCCAGGTCGTCGTCGCCGTTGGGATCGTAGGTCCCGGTGGCGAAACCGGTCTTCTTCAGGGTGTCGTAGAGCAGCCAGCCGGCATGGTCGCCGGTGAACGGCCGACCCGTCCGGTTGGCCCCGGTGCGGCCGGGCGCCAGGCCCGCGATCAGCAGACGCGCGTTCGGGTCGCCGAAGGAGGGGGCGGGCCCGTTCCACCAGTCCGGATGCGCCCGCTGGTTCTCGCGGCGGTATTCGACGAGGCGCGGGCAGAGGGGGCAGTCGCGCGGGGGTTCGGAGCGAGGGCTCATTGAACAGGTCCCTCGCTGATTCCGATTGGCCTCCCCTTCCCCCTGGAGGGGGGAAGGGTCAGGGATGGGGGTGGTGAAGGTTTGGCTGGCGCGGTGAAGGGGGATTGCGCCCGGACGGCGGGCGCCATTGTCGCTGACGCACCTCCACCCCCAACCCCGGCCCTTCCCCCCTCCAGGGGGAAGGGAGTGATCGTGCCAACCGCCTCGAACTCA
>JACRBD010000315.1 GCA_016234625.1 Caulobacterales bacterium
TGGCCCTGATGTCTTGACGGCCAGTTTTGCTCCGGCGGTGACCTTGCTCAAGGACCGCCTCCGGCGGCCGCGGAGCGGCGACCCCGCAGGGGTCGTCCTTGACCAAGGTCGCCGCCGGAGCTCCAATTCCATCAAGGCCAAAGGGCATTTCGTCATCGGGCCGGCGACGGGTCCCGCTCCGTCTGGCGTCCCCCCTCTTTCCCCCGTCGCCGCCCTGTGAGAGACCAGACCATGAGCTTCATCACGGCCAACGGTCTCAATCTCTGGGTCGAGCGCAAGGGCGCGGGCGAGCCCCTGCTGTTCATTTCCGGCAGCGGCGGCGACCTGCGCGGCAAGCCCAACGCCCTCGACGGCCCGCTGGCCAGACAGTTCGAGATGGTCGCCTACGACCAGCGCGGCCTGGGCCAGAGCGACAAGCCCGACGGCCCCTACAGCATGGCCGACTACGCCGAAGACGCCGCGGGCCTGCTCGACGAGCTGGACTGGGCGACAGCCAACATCGTCGGGGTCTCGTTCGGCGGCATGGTCGCCCAGGAACTGGCGATCCGCCATCCCGGCCGGATCCGCAAGCTGGTGCTGTGCTGCACGTCGCCGGGCGGCGAGGGCGGCGCGTCGTATCCCCTGCATGATCTGATCGGCATGGACCGCGAGGCCGAGGCGCGGATGATGATTCCCATCTCCGACACCCGTCACGACGCCGCCTGGCAGGCCGCCAACCCCGACGCATTCAAGTTCATGTTCGACCTGCGAACCAATGACCCTTGGGCCGACGAGCCCCGGCGGGCTCTGGGCGCGGAGCTCCAGCTGCTGGCCCGCAAGGACCTCGACACCTGGGCCCGCCTGCCGTCGATCACCGCCCCGACCCTGATCTGCGGCGGGCTGTACGACGGCATCGCCCTGCCGGAAACCCAGCATCGGATGGCCGAGCGCATCCCCGGCGCCCGGCTGCGCATGTTCGAGGGCGGCCACATGTTCCTGATCCAGGACCGCGCCGCCTTTCCCGCCATCACCGAGTTCCTGCAGGCCCCATGACCGACGCCATCATCATCGGAGGGGGTCACAACGGCCTCGTCTGCGCCTTCTATCTGGCCCAGGCGGGTCTGAAGGTCACTGTGCTCGAGCGCCGCGACGTGGTCGGCGGCGCGGCGGTGACGCAGGAGTTCCACCCGGGTTTCCGCAACTCCGTGGCCAGCTACACGGTCAGCCTGCTCAATCCCAGGGTCATCGCCGACCTGGACCTGCATCGCCACGGCCTGAAGGTCATCAACCGCAAGGTCTCCAACTTCCTGCCCACGGCGGACGGCGGCTACCTCGCCACCGGCGGCGGCAGGACGAAGGAAGAGGTGGCGAAGTTCTCGGTCAAGGACGCCGAGGCGCTGGACGCCTACAACGCCCGGCTGGAAGCCATCGCCGACGTCCTGCGTGAGCTGGTGCTGCAGAGCCCGCCGAACATGACCCAGGGCAGTCTGGCCGAGGCGATCCCCCAGCTGCTCAAGAGCGCCATGCTCGGCAAGCGGATCTCCAACCTCGATGTTACAGGTCGTCGCGACCTGCTGGCGATGTTCTCCCAGTCGGCCGGCGACTGGCTGGATGGCTGGTTCGAAAGCGACCCGATCAAGGCGGTGCTGGGCTTCGACGGCATCGTCGGCGCCTTCGCCAGCCCCTACACGCCGGGCACGGCCTACGTCCTGCTGCACCACGTGTTCGGCGAGGTGAACGGCGAGAAGGGCGCCTGGGGCCACGCGGTCGGCGGCATGGGCGCGATCACGGGGGCCATGGCCGCCGCCTGCCGCGAGAAGGGCGTGGAGATCCGCACCGGCGTCGTGGTATCCGAGGTCCTGACCGAGAACGGCCGGGCCGTGGGCGTGGTCACCGACGGCGGCGTGACCCTGCGGGCCAAACGGATCGTCTCCAACCTCCATCCCCAGCTGCTGTTCCAGAAGCTGATCGACCCGGCCCTGCTGCCGGCGGACTTCAACGAGCGGATCACCCGCTACCGGTCCGGCTCGGGCACCTTCCGGATGAACGTGGCGCTCAGCGAACTGCCGCGTTTCACCTGCAAGCCCGAGCCCGGCGATCACCTGACAGGCGGCATCATCATCGCCCCGGACATGGCCTATATGGAGCGGGCCTACGCCGACGCCCGCGAGCATGGCTGGTCGAAGGCGCCGATCGTCGAGATGCTGATCCCCTCGGTGGTCGACGATAGCCTCAGCCCCCCTGGCCAGCACGTGGCCAGCCTGTTCTGCCAGCACGTCCAGCCGGTGCTCAGCGGCGGCCGCAGCTGGGACGACCACCGCGAGGAGGTCGCCGACCTGATGATCGACACGGTCGACAAATGGGCGCCGGGCTTCAAGGCCTCGGTCATCGCCCGCCAGATCAACAGCCCGCTGGACCTGGAGCGCACCTTCGGCCTGGTCAACGGCGACATCATGCACGGGGTGCTGAGCCTGGATCAGCTGTTCAGCGCCCGGCCGGTGCTCGGCCACGGCGCCTACCGCGGTCCGCTGAAGGGCCTCTACCTCTGCGGCGCGGGAACCCACCCCGGCGGCGGCGTCACCGGCGCGCCGGGGCACAACGCGGCGCGGGAGATTCTCAAGGACGTGAAGCGGCGGGTTTGAGTCACTGAAGTCTTCAGTTGAGTTTCCTTCTCCCCTTGCGGGAGAAGGTCGCCTGCGAAGCAGGTCGGATGAGGGGTTGATGGCCGCGTCCGGCTCATCAGATCCACAGCTCGATCCGATCCGCCAGCGCGACCCCTCATCCGTCAGGCTCCGCCTGACACCTTCTCCCGCAAGGGGAGAAGGGTCGTGAGGTGTTGGCCCGGTGCCCTTCATCCACCCATTCTAAGGGCGCTCCGGCGCACGAGCGCCGATTTGGGGCGGGAGTCCCGGGAATGTCCCGCCTTGTCTCGGGATTATCCGTCCCGGGAGTCTTCATTCAGGATCGGGTGGCGACAAACGGCCGGAGGCTCGCCAGGAAAGCCCGGACCTCGGCGACGGCCTTCTCCGCTCGACCGGCCCTGACGTCCTCAAGGGTCCAGCCCGCCGCCGGCTGAAGCGCCCGCTCCAGTTCGCAAAGCCTCTGTTGCATCTCGTCCGGCAGCGAAAGGCTGCGGGACTGATGCAAATGGCCAAGCTGCGCATGCACGGCCAGCATGGTGGCGAACGCCTCGCCCATCGGCCGCGCGAGGTCGGGGTCGTCACGCCAGGACCGGCCGCCAAACATCACCTGGGTCACATACTGGCCCGCGCCGGCGCAGTCGAAGGCGATGCAGCCGCGAAAGCCGAGCGGCTTGCGGTCAGCGTGGACCTGGCACCCGTCCGCCGCCAGATGCCGGCACGGCTCACAGGCGGGCTTGTCGAAGGCGAACATCTCCCCCCGGTCGAACGCCAGCACGACGCAACACAGCGCCGCGCATCGCGAGCAGTCGGCCTGCAGCGACAGGGCGGTCATGGTTATGTGGTCCCTCTCGGTTCAGCCCTGTCTAAGCCCTTCCCCCTTGATGGGGGAAGGGTTGGGATGGGGGTGTGTTTCAGGCGTGGGCGCGGTCCAGGATGCGGCCGTCACCTGGTCCGTGGCCAACCGGCGCCGCCGGAGCACCCCCATCCCCGGCCCTTCCCCCATCCAGGGGGACGGGAGCGCTCCCTTTGTCTCATGCAGGCTAGCGTGCCGGTCGGGGCGGGTCAGTCAAGGTTGGCGCGTCGCGCCACCGCGCGCGGCGGGCCGAAGGCCCGACCGTGAGTGACCCGACCCGACCGGCGATAGTCTCGCCATGAGATGAAGGGGTAGGTGTGGGTGCATGTCGCTGCTTCGTAATCATCCGCGAGATAGGTCGTTATGCTGGTGAGCGGCATCTATTTGGAACAGGGCCGAGCCCCGGCCCCCACAGTCCGCAGTTGGACGGCCGCTCATGCGCTGTTGGAAGGGGAACTGACGCGGCATTCGGCTACGCCAGGCTACGTCCTGATCGACAAGTTTTCTGGCCCTCTGAAGTACAGAAAGTATGGCGCTGTTGCTCACCAACGACGGCTGGCAGATGGCTTTGGAGACGTTGAGACAGTTGGGTTTGCAACAACTCCGCCAGGTGTCGGTGAACCCGGTTGGAACTGGATCGCGCAAGCAGATCTAAGCTATCAGAAGGGCAACTATGGCCGCCTCAGTCTGGAGTTCCTAGTTGAAGACGTTCGTTGTGCTTTTGGTTCTTCAGCATTTGCCGAAACCCTGAAACGCTTGGCGGCGTTTGTTGATTGGGATTTCGGTTGGTGCATGCTGCGAGAAAAAGGACGTGGCGTGGAAACGTATCTGGGCGGCAACGGCGCCACGGACGAGTTCACCCCGGAAGACCACCGCAGGACTGACTGTTGGTACGAAGCGTTTGAGCCCGACGACCGTCGGCGCCGCATTCGCGATGTCTTCAGCTACAACCTGGTCAATGCCGAGCAACTCGCCTTCCCAGTGGGATCGGCGACATTGCGAGAGTTCATACTAGCGGACCCTAGCTCGTCGCTGGCGCCGCTATCCGCGACGTTGAGCAGTTGGCAGGTGGAGGCGGGCGCAGAGAACCGGGTTCGCGATCTGCTGCTGGGAACAGGGCTGATTGTCGCGAGCTGACCAGCCTCAGCCATTCGACGTCCTCTCTGTTCGACCCGCATTGAGAGGCATTTTCCTCCGCCCCTCGACTTCCCGCCCACTTCCGTCATCGTTGTTCACCGACCAGCCCCCAGGGGCCGGCGTGAGGAACCACAATCGGGAGCCGCGCGGTGACGTTCCCCTGGTTCAACCTGATGCCGTGGCCCCATCTGCCCGACGACTTCCGGGAGAAGAACCGCTCGGTCTGGGTGGATATCGACTAGCGGCTGTTTGATCCGGCGAAGAGGCCCAGAGGCTCTACCGCATGAAAGCCAAGACGACCCTGATCCGGGGCGACGGCGACCTGCCGATCCCGCCGGTCTACGCCCGGGCCTGGAAGAAGGCGATCAGCGGCGCAAGCCTCACCTCCGTCGCCGAAACCGGCTACAGGGTGACGGTCGACCATCCCGTGCTTGTGGCCGGGACAATCGCCGGCCAGGGCTGATCAAGAAACCATCGGTCGGTGAATTTCTGTCATACATACCCATTATGAGGGATGATGCCGGTCAACCGTTTGGGAGACTGGGGCGTTCACCTGGGCGAAGCGCACTTTGCAGGGGGCTTGATGTTCGGCAACGGATCGCGACGGGAGACCTTCGAGCGTGAGGTGCGGATCGAAATGGAGCATCTGCGGAAGCTGCATGACGATGATGCGCCGCGCGTCGCCGCCGAGAAGGCCGTTCGCCCGACCAACCGGACCCTCCGTCGCAAGGTGCTCGAGGAAACGGCCCGGCGCCTGTCCGGGCCGCTCAAGCCGGCGAGGAAGCGTTTCCTCAGCCGACTGCTGGGCAGCAACTAAGCTCCTATTCCGCCGCCGGCTTCTTGTTCATGCCCATGGCCTCGAGAATCTCGGGCCGGATGTTGTCCGTGCCCTTGGCCTGGATGTGCTGGGCCACCCGCATGCCGACGGCGGCCATGGCCTCGCCCATGAACCGCGGGCGGTTCTCGGCCGCCCAGGTCAGGGAGGCTTCGCGGTTGCTGTTGAGGTTCTGGAACTTCGGCGCGACGTAGCGGGCGAACATCTCGTACGACTTCCGCTTGGCGTCCCAGTTGGCCCAGTTGTGGTCCATGAACAGGAAGGCGCCGAAGCCCCCCGACTGCTGTTCCAGGCGCTCGATCTGGGCAATTGCGTCCTCGGGCGTACCGATAACGGCCATGCCCGACGCGATCAGGGCGTCCACCGGGTCGCTGCCGTCCTGCGGCGCCAGCGGCAGGGCGGCGACCTCGCGGAAATAGTACAGCCAGTCGTCCAGGCCGAAGCGCACGTCCTCGCGGGCCTGTTCGCGGGTCTCGGCGATGTGCATCGGCCCGACCAGGCGCCAGCCGGCGCGGTTCATCACCTGGCCGCTCTCCCTGGCCTTCTCCTCGGCGATGGCCCAGTTGGAGGCCAGGGCGTTGAAGCCGCCCGACTGGGTCGCGCCGATCGACAGCAGGCCCAGGCCGTGCCGGCCGGCGGCGGTGGCGCCGGTGGGCGAGACCTGGCTGGCGGCGCAGATCTCCACCGACGGCCGGCTGTAGGGCGTCATCTGCAGACGGGCTTCGTTGAGCTCGAACCAGTCGGTCTTCTTCGTCACCAGTTCGCCGCGCAGCAGCGGCACCAGCACGTCGATCGCCTCGTCCATCCGGTCGCGCTGGGCGGAGACCGGGATGCCCATCATGAAGGCGTCCGAGGGCAGGGCGCCCGGGCCGACGCCGAACATCACCCGTCCGCGGGTGATGTGGTCCAGCTGGTTGATCCGGTCAGCCAGCATCAGCGGGTGGTGATAGGGCAGGGAGGCGACGCCCGTGCCCAGCCGGATGTGCTTGGTCCGCTCGGCCACCGTGGCGATGAACAGCTCGGGGCTGGCGATCAGCTCATAGCCGGCGGAGTGATGCTCGCCGATCCAGGCTTCGTCGAAGCCCAGGCGATCCATGTGCTGGACCAGCTCCAGGTCGCGCTCCAGCGCCAGAGTCGGGTTCTCGCGCAGCGGATGGAAGGGGGCGATGAAGGCCCCGAAGCGCATTTTGGCGCCGGCCATGGTGAGTTTCTCCCGGAACGTTTTTGGTTATCTGCGTTCAGTTTAGCGGGCGGCGGGAGACTGGCTAGCCAGAAAACGTGGGTGACGCGAGGGGAGCGGCTGGGGTTTTTCGATGACGACGACTCGGCCGGGCCCACGCGCTGATGATGGACGAGGCGGAGCCCCCCTGGATGCGGACGGCTTCTACGAACGGCATGGGTTGATGAAGCGCTTCGGCCAGGCGACCCGCCGGCGTGAGGTCCCCCGCCGCCAGGGCCGCCGAGCGCGCGGTCGGCGGACCAGGCCGCCCGTTTCCCGGCGAAGGCCTGGGAAACAGATCAGGTGCAACCCGGCGCCAACCTGTTCTAGAAGGCGCCTACCCGGCTGGTCGGGGAATTCGGGAACCGAACATGGCCCTGTCAGCCTTCGCGCCGGCCAAGGTGAACCTGTTCCTGCATGTGGGACCGGTGGGGCCGGATGGCTATCATCCGCTGTCCAGCCTGATGGTCTTCGCCGATGTGGGCGACCGCCTCAGCGTCCAGACCTCCGAGGCCCCGGAGTTCGAGGTCACCGGCCCGTTCGGGGCCGACGTCGAGGACGGCCCGACCAACCTGGTGGTCCAGGCCGCCCGGGCCCTGTTCGAACATGTGAAGGGCCCCCAGCCGTCGTTCCGGCTGATCCTCGACAAGCAGTTGCCGGTGGCGGCCGGTCTCGGCGGCGGGTCGTCCGACGCTGGCGCGACCTTGCGGTTGTTGCGCTCGGCCCTGGACCTGGCGGTGCAGGACGAGATGCTGACGGCCATCGCCGGGCGCCTGGGCGCCGACGGGCCGGTCTGCCTGTGGGCCAGGGCGGCCATGACCTCCGGCCGGGGCGACCGCCTGGCGCCGCCGCCGGAGCTGCCGGTGCTCAACGCGGTGCTGGTCAATCCGGGCGTCCCGTCGTCGACGGCCGGGGTCTATCGCGCCTTCGACCAGTCGGGTTTCCTCGGCGACGCGACGCCGCCGTCCCTGCCGCCATCGTTCGAGAGCGCCGAGGAGGTCGCGGCCTTTATGGCCTGGTGCCGCAACGACCTGGAGGCCCCGGCCGTCAGTCTCGAGCCGGCCATCGGCGAGGTGCTGGAGACCCTGCGCGGCGAGCCGGAGACCCTGCTGGCTCGCATGAGCGGCTCGGGCGCCACCTGCTTCGCCCTCTGCGCCGACGACATCGAAGCCGAGGGTCTGGCCGAGCGGCTGGAACAGATGCGGCCGGACTGGTGGGTGCGGCGGTGTCGGCTGGGCGACGGGATCTAGCCGACGGGGACATGTACCGCCTTCGGTACGTGTCCCCCAATCGAGCGGTATCGGGTTTAGGGGACACGTACCTTTGGTACATGTCCCCGCCCCGACCAAAGGAAAGGGCGCGGAACCCTGCGGGCCCGCGCCCTCCTTACGCAACGCTGTACTGACGGCTAGCTGTGGTAGGCCCGCTCCCCGTGCTCGGAGATGTCCAGGCCTTCCTCTTCCGTCTCCGGGCTCACCCGCAGGCCGGTGATCATCTTGATCACGAAGAAGACGACCGTGCTGCCGATGCCTGACCAGGCGATGGTGAACAGCACCGCCTTGAGCTGCGCCATGACCTGGAAGGACAGGTCGTAGGCGCTCTGGCAGGTGGCGATGTCGACGCCGCCCGCGCCGCAGGTCGAGTAGTCGACGATGCCCTGGCCGCCCCAGGCGGGGTTGACCACCAGGCCGGTGCCGATGGCCCCGACGATGCCGCCGATGGCGTGAATGCCGAAGGCGTCGAGGCTGTCGTCATACTTCAGGGCGTTCTTCACCGCCGAGCAGAAGATGATGCAGATCGGGCTGACGATCAGGCCCAGGATCAGGGCGCCCATCGGTCCGGCAAAGCCGGCGGCGGGCGTCACGGCGACCAAGCCGGCGACCATGCCGGAGGCCATGCCGAGCATCGAGGCCTTCTTGCGCGTGATCCACTCCGTCAGCGTCCAGCTGAAGCCGGCCGCGGCGGTGGCGAGGAAGGTGTTGATCATCGCCAGGGCGGCGTAACCATTGGCTTCCAGGTTGGAGCCGGCGTTGAAGCCGAACCAGCCCACCCACAGCAGGCCCGCGCCGACCAAGGTCAGGGTCAGGCTGTGCGGCGGCATCGGCTCTTTCTGATAGCCGCTGCGCTTGCCCAGGAAGATGGCCCCGACCAGGGCCGCGATGCCGGCGTTGATGTGCACCACGGTGCCGCCGGCGAAGTCGATCGCGCCCCAGCCCCAGAGCAGGCCCGCGCCGGCGGCGGTGTCAGCGGCGGGCACACCCGCGCCGGACGTGGCGCCGGCCCACAACCAGACCATGTGGGCCATCGGGTAGTAGACCACGATCGGCCAGATGACAGCGAACAGCAGGGTGGCGCTGAACTTGATCCGCTCAGCCAGGCCGCCCAGGACCAGGGCGGCGGTGATGCAGGCGAAGGTCATCTGGAAGGCGACGAACGTCAGTTCCGGAATGACCACCCCGACCGAGAAGGTCTCGACATTGTTGGTCACCCCAACGCCGTTGAGGAACAGTTTGCTCAGCCCGCCGATCCACTTGTTGGCGGAGCCGCCGTCGGTGAAGGAGAGGGTGTAGCCCCACAGGCACCAGGTGATCACGCCGACCACGGTCACCGTGGAGATCTGCATCAGCATGGACAGCATGTTCTTCTGACGGACCAGGCCGCCGTAGAACAGGGCCAGGCCCGGGATGATCATCAGCAGCACCAGCAGGCTGGAGACCAGCATCCAGGTCGTGTCGCCCTTGTTCGGCTGCGGCGCGGGCGCGGCTTCCTCGGCGGCGGCCGGAGCGGCGGGCGCCGCTTCGGCCGGCGCCGGCGCGGCGGTGGTTTCAACGGCGGGCGCCGCGGCGACGGCGGCCGGTGCGGCCTCCTGGGCGAAGGCTGGAGCCGCCAGCGGCGCCCCGGCCAGGACGGCGATGGCGGTCAGCGCCGCCAGCCGTCCAAGAAAAGTCGGTTTCATCGTTGCTATCCCCTTGTCCCGATGATGGTTCAGAGCGCCGCGGAGCCGGTTTCACCGGTCCGGATGCGCACAGCGTCTTCGACGTTCAGCACGAAGATCTTGCCGTCGCCGATCTTGCCCGTGGCGGCCGCGGCCGTGATGGCCTCGATCGCCTTGGCCGCCGCGGCGTCGTCGACGACCGCTTCCAGCTTCACCTTCGGCACGAAGTTCACCTGGTAGTCCGCCCCCCGGTAGATCTCGGTCTGGCCCTTTTGCCGGCCGTAACCCTTGACCTCGGAGACCGTCAGACCCTCGACGCCCGCACTGACGAGCGCTTCGCGCACCTCGTCGAGCTTGAAGGGTTTGACCACCGCAATGATCAGTTTCATCCGCCTTGCTCCCGCGCGCCGGTTACCCGACCCACGCCCCTGAATTTCCCTTGCGACCGGTCACGCCGCGGCGCCTGTCCGCGGTCCGCCGATCCACCTGGCACGCTAGCGGCAGGGCTTGCCCGGACGTGTGCGCTGCACAATGAACCGGGGTTAAACCGTCCTTTCGCCCAAAGCCTGGGCGGGCAGGGCCGCCGGCGCCCGAAAAATAGGCGCCCATGGAACCCGACTCGGGGTTGGCGCGTAGTTCACCTCGTCGGGGGACGACGCATCCGCGTCGCGACATGAGGTTCAAAACGATGTCCCTGACCCGTCTTCTGACCGTCGCTGCCGTCTCGGCCCTGATTGCCGGACCCGCCTTCGCCGGCCCTGATCCCGCCCACATCCCCGACCCGGCCGACCCGGCCCTGAGCGAGCCGATGCACGCGCCCGCCGCCACCCAGTCGGGCACGCCGGCCTCGACCACCGTCGTCGATCCCGCCGCCCCGGCGGTCATCCTGCAGGACTCCCCGACTCCGCCGGAGAGCGCCTGGACCCTCAAGGCCGGCGACCCGAACGTGGTAACCAACGGGCCGGTGCCCGACACCCGCGAGAACCGCGCCAGATATGGCCAGCCGATCTCCAACGGCGGGCGTCGCACGACGCCGGCCGGCAACTAGGGCGAATCGACATTCAGCGCATCCAGAGCATGGAAGCGGCGATGTGGATGAAGGCCAGGTAGTGGCTGGCGAGCCTGTCGAAGCGGGTGGCGAAGCGTCGGAAGTGCTTGAGCCTGTTGAAGCAGCGCTCGACGCGGTTGCGGAGCTTGTAGAGCAGCGGGTCGTGGGGGATCGGCGCCTTGCGTGAGCGGGTCGAGGGGATGACCGCCTCGGCTCCGATCTGGTCGAGATATCGACGCAGGCTGTTTGCATCGTAGGCCCGGTCGGCGAGCACCGCGGCGGGCCGCTGGCCTTCGAGCAAGGCGGGCACGGCGAGGATGTCGTGGCTCTGGCCGGGCGCGATGAGGAAGCGGACGGGCCGGCCCAGGCTGTCGCAGGCCATGTGGACCTTGGTCGTCAGTCCGCCTCGGGAACGCCCCACAGCCGGATCGAGGCCCCCCTTTTTTGACCGGAGCCCCGGCCTGTCGTCGCCTGCTGGTGCGCCCGCACCAGGGTCGAGTCCAGCATCAGGTACTGGTTGTCCCGGTCCTTGATCAGGTCGCCGAACACCTTCTCCCACACGCCCGCCGCCGCCCAGCGGCTGAAGCGCTTGTGCGCCGTCTTCCACTTGCCATAGCGCTCGGGCAGGTCCTGCCAGTGCGCGCCGGACCTCAGCACCCACAGCACCCCGTTCACGAACAGCCGGTTGTCCGAACCCGTCCGGCCCGGGTCAGAAGCCTTGCCCGGCAACAGCGGCTCGATCCGAACCCATTGCGCGTCGCTCAGCTCATACCGCTTCACGCCCATCACAGACCTCCGCCAAAGCGGAGACCTATGAATCACGCATCCCGCGACCCGTGAATCCCTGAATGTCGATTAGGCCTAGCGCCCTTCGCGCTCACCCAGGGAAACGTCCATGAACATCCAACGCCTTCTGGGCGCCACGGCGGTCGTGGCGCTGTTGAGCAGCGCGGCCTGGGCCCAGAACCCGGCCGCGCCGGCTGAAACGGCCCGGCCCGCTGTCGTCGCCCCGACCCCGCCGGTGGCCCCGCCGCCGGAACCGGCCGACGCGACTCCGCCGGCCTCGTCGATCGTCACGCCGCCGGCCACCGCGCCGACCCCCGTGACGCCGGCCGCGCCCGCCCTCCAGGTCGCGGCCCGGGGGGACATCATCGAGACCCTGAAGGCGGACGGTCACTTCAAGACCCTGCTCAAGGCCCTCGACAAGGCCAACGTGACCGCCCTGCTGAAGACCAACCCGAACCTGACGGTCTTCGCGCCGACGGACGCGGCCTTCGCCGCCATGCCGGCGGGTGAAATGGACCGGCTGATGAAGAGTCCGGCCGAGCTGCAGAAGCTGATGACCTATCATGTGGTCAACGCGCCGGTGGCCTCGACCCAGATTCGGGGCGCCAAGGGCGGGGTGAAGACCGTCGCCGGGACCCAGCTGGTGCTCGACGGCAGCGGCCCGGGCCTGCTGGCCAACAACGCCACCATCGTCCAGACCGACGTCGCGGCGACCAACGGCACGGTCCATGTGGTCGACAAGGTGCTGTCGCCGACCACGGCGCCGTCGCTGGCGGCGACAACCGGCGCCACCGAGGACGCGGCGGCCACGGTTCCGCCCGCCCCGGCGACGACCGCGCCTCCGGAAGCCTTACCGCCGGTCGTCACGCCGCCGCCGGTCCCGGTAGCGCCGCCGGTCCCCGGCAAGCCGCACTAGGCCGCGCGAGCGGGGACTTGTCCCCGCTCATCGCTTGAAGCAGAAGGCGGCGGGCCCTATGGTCCGCCGACTTTTTTGCACCTGCGAAGAGAGCCATGACGGCTGCCGGAAAACCCGCGTCTTTTCAAGCCCTGATCATGCGGCTGAACCAGTACTGGGGTGACCAGGGCTGCGTGATTCTGCAGCCGCATGACGAACAGGTCGGGGCGGGGACGCTGCACCCGGCCACGGTCCTGCGCGCGCTCGGCCCCAAAGCGTGGAACGCCGCCTATGTGCAGCCCTCGCGGCGGCCCGGCGACGGCCGCTATGGTGAAAACCCCAACCGCCTGCAGCACTATTACCAGTATCAGGTCATCCTGAAGCCGAACCCGGCCAACATGCAGGACCTTTACCTTGGCTCCCTGCGCGCCATCGGCCTGGACCTCAAGCTGCACGACATCCGTTTCGTCGAGGATGACTGGGAGAACCCCACGGTCGGGGCCTGGGGCCTGGGCTGGGAGGTCTGGTGCGACGGCATGGAGGTGTCGCAGTACACCTACTTCCAGCAGGTCGGCGGCCTGGACGTCTCGCCGGTGGCCGGCGAGCTGACCTACGGCCTCGAGCGGCTGGCGATGCATGTGTTCGGCGTCGACAACGTCTACGACCTGCCGTTCAACGATCCGGCGAGCCCGCTGGGCGCCGTCAGCTATGGCGAGGTGTTCCTCGAGAACGAGCGGCAGCATTCGGAAGCCAATTTCCACGGCTACACCGTCGAGACGCTGAAGCGCCATTTCGAGGACATGGAGCGGGAGGTCCCGCTGATGCTGGCCCGCAGCTACCAGAACAAGGCGCTGGTCCTGCCAGCCTACGACATGGTGCTGAAGGCCAGCCACCTGTTCAACCTGATGAACGCCCGCGGCGCCATCGCCGTGGCCGAACGCGCCAGCTACATCGGCCGCATCCGCGACCTGTGCAAACTGTGCGCCCAGGCCTGGGTCGATCAGCAGGAAGAGGCTGCGTAGGTCGATGCCCCAGCTGCTGCTTGAATTGTTCTCCGAGGAAATCCCCGCGCGTATGCAGGGGAACGCTGCGCGCGATCTGGAGCGGATGGCCCGCGACGGCCTGGCCAAGGCGGGGTTGATCAGCGAGGGCCTCAAGGCCTTCGCCGGACCGCGCCGCCTGACCCTGGTGGTCGAGGGGCTGCCGGTCGCCCAGTCCGACGTGGCCGAGGAGATGAAGGGCCCCCGCGTCGGCTCGCCCGACCAGGCCCTGGACGGCTTCCTGCGCAAGACCGGCCTGACCCGCGACCAGCTGGTCGAGCGGGACGGCCTGTATTTCGGCGTGGTCAGGAAAACCGGCCGGCCGACGGCGGAGATCATCGCCGAGCTGGTCGAGCAGATCGTCCGCGGCTTCGCCTGGCCCAAGTCGATGACCTGGGGAGCCGGCAAGCTGCGCTGGGTGCGGCCGCTGCAGCGGATCCTCTGTGTGTTCAACCGCGAGATCGTGCCGCTGGAGATCGACGGCATCGTCGCCGGCGACCTTTCCGAAGGGCACCGGTTCCTCAGCGAGACCCGGGTGTTCCGCGCCCGCGACTTCGACGAGTACCACGAGGCCCTGGCCGGCCATTTCGTCGTGCTGGACGTGGAGGAGCGCAAGCAGCGCATCCTCGAGGGCGCCCGCACCCTGTGCTTCGCGCGGGGGCTGGAGCTGGTCGAGGACGAGGGGCTGCTGGAAGAGGTGGCCGGCCTGGCCGAATGGCCGACCCCGATCCTGGGCGATATGGACCCGGCCTTCCTCGACCTGCCGCCGGAGGTGATCCGCACCTCGATGCGCACGCACCAGAAGTATTTCGCCGTACGCAAGCCGGGCGAGCCGGGCCTGGCCCCGCACTTCCTCGTGGTGGCCAACATCGAGGCCCCCGACGGCGGCAAGGCCATCGCGGCGGGCAACGCCAAAGTGCTGTCGGCGAGACTGAGCGATGCGCGGTTCTTCTGGGACGAGGATCGGCTGGGCGACAACTTCGGTCGGTGGCTTAAAAAGCTGGAGGGCGTGACTTTCCATGCCAAGCTCGGGACGATGGCCGAGCGCGTCGAGCGCATCGCGGCCCTGGCCCGCGAGATCGCGCCGCTGGTGGGCGCCGACCCGGACAAGGCCGCGCTGGCGGCGAGGCTCTGCAAGGCTGATTTGGCTTCCGACATGGTTGGGGAGTTCCCTGAACTGCAAGGGGTAATGGGCGGCTACTACGCCAATGCCGAGCCCTTTCCCCTGGAGGGGGGAAGGGTTGGGATGGGGGTGGCGGCTTCGGCGGGTTCGAGCACCGGCCGCGCCCCCTCCGGAACGACCTCCACCCCCATCCCCGACCCTTCCCCCCACCAGGGGGAAGGGAGCAGAGCTGAGATCGCCGACGCCATCCGCGACCACTACCGCCCGCAGGGCCCCGGCGACGCCGTCCCGACCGCGCCGCTGAGCGTGGCGGTGGCGCTGGCGGACAAGCTGGATACGCTGGTGGGCTTCTTCGCGATCGATGAGAAGCCGACCGGCAGCAAGGACCCGTTCGCGCTGCGACGGGCGGCGCTGGGCGTGATCCGGACGGTACTTTCGGGGAACTTCCGTGTTCCCCTGAACTCGACGCTAGCGGCAGCTCTCTTCGGGCTCGTGTACAATCGAGGGAAGGTCTTTTCGGTCCTTTGGCGCTTTGAGGACGGAGGTATTGCAACCACCGGGATCGGGGCGTGGGAAGATTTATTTTCGGACCGAGCCGTCGGTCTCAGCGCTGAGCATCTTGGCGCAGAAGGTCGGGGGTGGGACGAAAGCCAGCAAGAATACGATGGTCTTTCTCCGCGCGCCGTCGTGAGTGATCTCGTCGCGTTTCTGGCCGACCGCCTGAAGGTCGCCCTCAAAGATCAGGGCAAACGCGGCGACCTCGTCGACGCGGTGTTCGCGCTCGGGGACGACGACCTCGTGCGCATCGTCGCCCGCGTCGAGGCCCTGTCCGGCTTCCTCGCCACCGAGGATGGGACCAACCTGCTGCAGGGTTACAAGCGGGCGGTGAACATCCTCAAGGCCGAGGAGAAGAAACCCTCCGCCCTGCCGACCGGCGCCCCGTCGCGGGCCGCCGCGCCGGCGGAGGAGGGCGCTCTGTTCGACGCCCTGACCGCCGCCGGGCCGAAGCTGGACGCGGCCCTGGCCGCCGAGGACTTCACCGGCGCCATGACGGCGCTCGCCGCCCTGCGCGGGCCGGTGGACGCCTTCTTCGAGAAGGTGCTGGTCAACTCTGACGTGGCCGCCGAACGCGACAACCGCCTGCGGCTGTTGCAGCTGGTGCGCGACGCGATGGGCCGGGTCGCTGATTTTTCGTTGGTGGCGGGCTGAGTTTTCGGTACCCCACCGCCGCTCATCCCGGCGAATGCCGGGACCCAGATCAAGGTCTGGGCGGCAAGTGGGTTTCATCTGGGCCCCGGCATTCGCCGGTGTGAGCGGAGTTATTGAGCGGAATGACGGATAAGAGCACCCGCTGGTTCTATGCCTTTGGCGGCGGGTCCGCCGATGGCGACGCCTCGATGAAGAACCTGCTGGGCGGCAAGGGCGCCAACCTGGCGGAGATGTGCTCCATCGGCCTGCCGGTGCCCCCGGGCTTCACCGTGACCACCGAGGCCTGCGTCCACTATTACGCCAACGGCAACAGCTACCCCGCCGAGCTGGCCGGGCAGGTCGCCGAGGGCCTGGCGAAGGTGGAGAGCGTCACCGGCAAGCGCTTCGGCGACCCGGCCAACCCGCTGCTGGTCTCGGTCCGCTCCGGCGCCCGCGCCTCCATGCCGGGGATGATGGACACGGTCCTCAATCTCGGCCTGAATGACGAGACAGTTCAAGGGCTTGGCGCGCTTTCCGGAAACCGCAGGTTCGCGCTCGACAGCTACCGCCGCTTTATCCAGATGTATTCCAACGTGGTCCTCGACCTGGACCACCACATGTTCGAGGAGATCCTCGACGACCACAAGGACCGGCTGGGCGTCACCATCGACACGGCCCTGACCGCCGACGACTGGGAGGCCGTGGTCGCCGACTACAAGGCCGCCGTCGCCCGCGAACTGGGCCGGCCCTTCCCGCAGGACCCGCAGGAGCAGCTGTGGGGCGCCGTGGGCGCGGTGTTCGCCAGCTGGATGAACGACCGGGCCAAGTTCTATCGCTCCAACTTCGGCATCCCCGAGAGCTGGGGCACGGCGGTCAATATCCAGGCCATGGTGTTCGGCAACCTCGGCGACACCTCGGCCACCGGCGTCGCCTTCACCCGCAACCCATCGACCGGCGAGAACCGGCTGTACGGCGAATTCCTGGTCAACGCCCAGGGCGAGGACGTGGTCGCCGGCATCCGCACGCCGCAGTCGCTGACCAGGGCGGCCCGCGAGGAGATGGGCGACCGCAACCCCAGCATGGAAGAAGCCATGCCGGCGGTGTTCGCCGAGTTCCACGCCGTGGCCCGCAAGCTCGAGCAGCACTACCGCGACCTGCAGGACATCGAGTTCACCGTCGAGCAGGGCCGGCTGTGGATGCTGCAGACCCGCAACGGCAAGCGCACCACCCGCGCGGCCCTCAAGGTCGCCGTGGACATGGCCGCCGACGGGGTGATCACCCGCGAGGAGGCCATCCTGCGGGTCGACGCCGCCGAGCTGGACCAGCTGCTGCACCCGACCATCGATCCCGCCGCCGAGCGCGACGTGGTGACCAAGGGCCTGCCGGCCTCGCCGGGCGCGGCCTGCGGCCGGGTGGTGTTCAGTTCGGAAGAGGCCGAGCGGCTGGGCCACGCCAAGCCGCCGGTGAAGGTCATCCTGGTGCGCCGCGAGACCAGCCCGGAAGACATCAAGGGCATGTACGCCGCCCAGGGTATCGTCACCGCCACCGGCGGCATGACCAGCCACGCCGCCGTGGTCGCCCGCGGGGCCGGCATCCCCTGCGTCTGCGGGGCCACCGACATCCGCGTCGACGCCGAGGCCGGTACGTTCACGGTGCGCGGCCGAACCTTTCGGGAAGGCGAGATCATCACCATCGACGGCGCCACCGGCGAGGTGATGGCTGGCGAGACCCCGATGATCGAGCCCGAGCTGGGCGGCGACTTCGATACCCTGATGAGCTGGGCCGACGGCATCCGCCGGCTGAAGGTCCGGGCCAACGCCGAGACTCCGACCGACGGCCGCACCGCCCGCCAGTTCGGCGCCGAGGGCGTGGGCCTGTGCCGCACCGAGCACATGTTCTTCAACGAGGACCGGATCAGCGCCGTGCGCGAGATGATCCTGGCCGACGACGAGCAGGGCCGCCGCGCCGCGCTGGCGACCATCGCCCCGTTCCAGAAGGCCGACTTCGTCGAGCTGTTCACCATCATGGAAGGCCTGCCGGTGACCATCCGGCTGCTCGACCCGCCGCTGCACGAGTTCTTCCCGACCAAGGCGGATGACCTGCAGGCCGTGGCCGACACGCTGGGCGTGGCGCTGGCGGACATGAACGCGCGGCTCGGGGTGCTGCACGAGTCCAACCCCATGCTCGGCCACCGCGGTTGCCGGCTGGGGATCAGCTATCCCGAGATCTACGAGATGCAGGTCCGGGCGATCATGGAGGCGGCCTGCGAGATCGCCAAATCGGGCAAGCCCGCGCCCGTGCCGGAGATCATGCATCCGCTGGTGGCCAAGGGTGAGGAGATGGCCTTCCTGCGCGCCCTCACCGACCGGACGGCCAAGGCCGTGCTGGCCGAGCAGGGGCTGGACCTGGCCTATCAGGTCGGGACGATGATCGAGCTTCCCCGCGCCGCCATCCGCGCCGCCGACCTGGCCCAGGCGGGCGCCGAGTTCTTCAGCTTCGGCACCAACGACCTGACCCAGACCACCTTCGGCATCAGCCGCGACGACGCCGGCAAGTTCCTGGGCGCCTATATCGACAAGGGCATCTTCGAGCAGGATCCGTTCGTGACCCTCGACCAGGACGGCGTCGGCGACCTGATCCGCCTGGCCGCCGAGCGGGGCCGGTCGGTCAACCCGGGCCTCAAGCTTGGCATCTGCGGCGAACACGGCGGCGACCCGGCGAGCATCGCCTTCTGCGAGTCGGTGGGCCTCGACTACGTCAGCTGCTCCCCCTTCCGCGTCCCGATCGCCCGGCTGGCGGCGGCGCAGGCGGTGTTGAATCGGAAGTAGACCCTGATCCCTCTCCCGGGCGGGAGAGGGAGGGGCCCATGCGGAGCATGGGAGGGTGAGGGGTTACGGCGCTTGCCTGGCCCGTCCCTAATCCCTCATCCGACCTGCTCCGCAGGCCACCTTCTCCCTCCGGGAGAAGGAATCGCGCATCCTGTTCGGATGACGCGCCTCATCATGCCCGCCCGTGAACATCTGCCGGCTTACATTGCCGCGCTGGAGCAGGGCTGGTCACCGGACAATGTGCTGGGCAAGGCCGCGGCCGACGCGCAGCTGGCGCGGATCGCCGAGGATCCGGACGGGTTTCTCGTCGGCATGGACGACCCGGAGGCCAGGGGTGGTCCCATCCCGCAGCGTGATGGCAGCTTCACCGAGCGCCTGCCAGGCATCACGCGCTGGATCTGGGACGGCGATTTCTGCGGCTCGATCGGTTTCCGCTGGCGGCCGGGGACCGAGGACCTGCCGCCGACCTGCCTGGGTCATGTCGGTTACGCGGTGGTTCCATGGAAGCAGGGGCGGGGCCATGCCACGGCGGCGCTGGCGATGATCCTGCCGGAAGCCCGCGCCAAGGGCCTGCGCTGGATCGACCTGACCACCGATCCGGCCAACCTGCCGTCGCAGCGGGTGATCCTCGCCAACGGCGGGGCGCTGCTGGAGCGGTTCATCAAGCCGGCCATCTTCGGCGGCGCCGAGGGCCTACGGTTCCGTATCCCGCTTTAGGCCCGCCGGGCCTTCAACTCGTTCGCGACCTTGATCCACAGCACGGCTGTCAGCGGAAACAGCTGGATGATGTTGCTCAGGATCAGCGGCCAGCTGGCGATCATTACGCCGTAGACCGCCCACAGCACGATCGCGCCGGTGTAGGCGCTCTGGGATGCCAGCGAGATGCTGGAGGTGTCCCGGGTGCGGATGGTGCGGATCGACTGGGGGAACCAGCACAGGGTGGAGATCACCGCGGCGGCAAATCCGACGGTTTCAGCGATGTTCGAGGCCAAGGCGGGAATCTCCGGGGAAATAGGCGAATTAGGGGAATTAGGGGGACAGCTTAGCTATTTCCCGGCAGGCGGCGTCCCCGGGTCGTTTGAGAGGGGGAATTAGGTAAGCTGTCCCCCTATTTCCCTCATTTCGCCGTCAGCCCTGCTTGATCCGCGCCAGCGCGCCCAGGGCGTAGTCGATGTCCTCGACCGTGTTGCGCATGCTGGGCGTCAGCCGGACGTGGCGGGTCGAGTAGGGCGCGGCCGAGCCGATGATGTTCAGGGCCCGCAGGCGGCGCACCACGCCGTCCGCCGACAGGCCGGCCACATCGAAGCTGACGATCCCGGCCGACAGGCGCGAGTCCATCGGCGTCTTCAGGCTGATGTGCGGCATGTTCGAAAGGCCGAGCTTGAGCCGGGCGGCCAGGCCCTGGGTGCGCGCCTCGATGGCCTTCTTGCCGACCATGGTGTGGAACTGGAAGGCCTCGGTCAGGGCCCAGACGTGTTCGAAGGCCTTGAACCCGCCGGGCGTCATCCGCGCCCCGGTGGTCGGGCCGGGGTCGTAGGCGCCCAGCCAGGCGCCGTAGGCGTTGGGCGCCAGGAAGCTGGGCACCGTCGGCGTCACCCGCGCCCAGGCGGCAGGGCTGCCGATGATCACCCCGGTGCCGCGCGGGCCGAACAGCCATTTGTGACAGCCGGCCACCAGCACGTCGCAGCCGAGCTCGGGCAGGGTGGTGTTCTCCACCCCGAAGCCATGCACGCCGTCGACGCAGAACAGCACCCGGTCGAGTGGTGCGCGCTGGGCGTTGATCGGCGCCAGGGCGTCGGCGATGGCCCGGATCGGCATCTTCAGCCCGGTGGAGGAATGCACCCAGGTCAGGGCCAGCACCCGAGTCTCGGGCCGGATGTTGGCGATGATCCGTCCGACGATCTGGTCGATGGTGGCGTCGGCCGAGTGGTCGAACAGGGTGATCTTGCGCACGCTGGCGCCCCGCCGGGCGGCCGCCAGCCGCAGGGACTCGTGGGTGACGTAGTAGTCGTGGGTGGTGGTCAGGACCTCCGTGCCGTAGCGCAGGTCCATGCCGGCGTAGAGCAGGCCGATGCCGGAGGTGGTGCTTTCGACCAGGGCGACATCGTCGGCCTTGACCCCGAAATACGCCCCGGCGGCGGCCCGGGCGGCGTTCTGCAGCGGGCGGTTGCGGCTCGAAAGGTAGGTCACCGGCGAGGCGTCCAGACCCTTGCGGTGCCGGTCGATGGCGTTGCGCACCAGCCGGGGGTTGGAGGCGAACAGCATGGCCGCCAGGTCGACCAGGCTCCAGTCCAGCGCCCACTGGCCGCGAACCCAGTTCCAGTCGGTCGTGCCCGGCGGGATCGGCTCGGATGACAGGGGCGGCGACTGGACCTGGGCGGCGGTGGTTTCGTCCGGGTCGTGGAAGTCGGGGTCGGTGGTCGCCTCCGGCAGGGTCTCCTGCGCCCCGGCGGTGGAGACGATGGCCGCCGCGCCGAGGGCGAGGCCCGTGCCGGTCAGCAGGCGGCGGCGGCTGAGCCGCGCGTCGTCTCCGGTCGCCATGCGCCCCTCCGCCCCCGTTCGCCCGCCATGATTATCGCACGGGCCGCCCGGTTCATCCCCCTTCTTGCGGAGGGCGAGTGAGGCCGGCCCGGCGCCTGACCGCGAATTCACCTGACAAGGTCAACAGGTCATGGCCTCCTGCGCGCCATTTAGATTGGGGGAGGGCGCGCCATGGCCGCCGGTTCAACGACGTTCGACGCCGCGGCGGAGACCGCGAAATACCTGGCGGCCCTGCCGCCCGAGGCTCACGAAAAGGCCACGGCCTACACCCAGGGCGGCCACTGGCTGCTGCTGTGGGGCACGCTGGTGGCCATCCTGGTGTCCTGGATCATCGTCAAGTCGGGGGTTCTGACCCGCATCCGCGGCAAGATCGGCCTGGGCGCCCTGGGCATCCCCGCCGCCCTGGCGGTGATTCCCGTCTGGTTCGTCATGGACACGCTGCTCAGCCTGCCCTGGGGGATCTATTCCCGCTGGTGGCGCCAGACCCAGTATGGCCTGACCAGCCAGACCCTCGGCGGCTGGTTCGAGGACTGGGGCAAGGGCCTCGTCGTCGGCCTGATCATGAACCTGATCCTGCTGACCCTGATCTATCTGGTCATGCGCCTGTCGCCCCGGCGCTGGTGGCTTTGGGGCGGACTGGTGTCGAGCGCCTTCCTGATCTTCGCCATCGTCATCGCCCCGGTGGTGATAGAGCCGATGTTCAACAAGTACACGCCGGCGCCGGCCGGCGAGGTGCGCGAGACGGTGGTGGCGATGGCCAACGCCAACGGCGTGCCGTCCGACAAGATCTTCATCTACGACGGCTCCAAACAGTCCAACGCCTATACCGCCAATGTCTCGGGCATGTTCGGCTCGGCGCGGGTGGCCATGAGCGACACCATGTTTAAGAAGGGCGCTGATATCGCCGAGGTGCGCGGCGTGGTCGGCCACGAGATGGGCCACTATGTGCACATGCACTCGCTGTGGTTCGCCGGCGCCTTCAGCCTTTTGACCATGCTCGGCTTCTGGCTGACGGGCCGCCTGTTTCCGCTGGCCGCCAGGCTATTGGGCGCGAACGGCGTCGAGAGCATCTCGGACCCGGCCGGTTTGCCCGTGCTGATGACGGTGCTGGCGGTGCTGGGTCTGCTGGCCACGCCGCTGACCAACACCCTGATCCGGACCGCCGAGGCCGACGCCGACAACTTCTCGCTCCAGCGGGTGAACGAGCCGGACGGCCTGGCCAAGGCCCTGGTCAAGACCATCGAGTACCGGGCGGCGACGCCCGGCGCGGTCGAGGAGTTCATCTTCTACGACCACCCCTCGGTGGGCTGGCGGGTGCGCAACGCGATGAACTGGAAGGCGGCGCATCGGAAACCGGATGCGGTGAACGTGGACTTGACGCCGGTGGCGCCGGCGGCGGACCAGTAGGGAGTAGCTGTTAGGGAGTAGGGAGTAGCAGGGGGTTTGTCGCGGCGCCGGCGGCGCGTGCAGGTCAAACTACTCCCTACTCCCTACTCTCTGCGCCCTTCTTCTACCGTTTCCGCACAAACACCGTTCCCGCCGAATAGCCCGCGCCGAAGCTGCAGATCAGGCCCGTCTCGCCGGCGGCGAAATCGCTGTTCGCTCTATGGAAGGCGATGATCGAGCCGGCCGAGCTGGTGTTGGCGTAGGTGTCGAGGATAATCACGTTCTCGTCCCGCGTCGGGTCGCGGCCCAGCACGCGGCGACCGATCATCTCGTTCATGTTGATGTTGGCCTGATGCAGCCACAGGCGCTTGAGACCCGTGGGATCGATGCCGAGGTCGGCGGCGTGCGTGACGATCATCTCGCTGACCATCGGCACCACTTCGCGGAACACCTTGCGGCCCTCCTGGACGAACAGCTTGTCCTTTGCGCCGACGCCCTCGGGCGCGCAGTGGTTGAGGAAGCCGAAGTTGTTGCGGATGTTGTTGGAGAACTGGGTCTTCAGCCGCGTGCCGAGGATATCCCAGCCGGCGCCCTCGCCGGTTTTTGGCGCCTGGTCGGCCGCCTCGACGATCACGGCCGTGGCCACGTCGCCGAAGATGAAGTGGCTGTCGCGGTCCCTGAAGTTCAGGTGGCCCGAACAAATCTCCGGATTGACCATCAGCACGGCCTTGGCCGATCCCGAGGCGATGAAGTCGGCGGCGGTCTTGATGCCAAAGGTGGCGCTGGAACAGGCCACGTTCATGTCGAAGGCGAAGCCCTCGATGCCCAGGGCCTGCTGCACCTCGATGGCCATGGCCGGATAGGCCCGCTGCATGTTAGAGGCGGCGCAGAGCACCGCCCCGATCTCGCTGGCCGGTTTGCCCCAGCGATCGATAGCCTGGCGGGCCGCGGCCACGGCCATTTCCGCCAGGATCGAGATTTCCTCGTTGGGCCGTTCGGGAATGCTGGGCCGCATCACCGCCGGGTCGAGGATGCCGGACTTGTTCATCACGAAGCGGGCCCTGATGCCCGAAGCCTTCTCGATGAATTCCGCCGAGGACGGGGTCAGGGCCTCGACCGTTCCGGCCGCGATGGCCGCCCCGTTGTCGGCGTTGAATCGCACGGCATAGGCATTGAAGGCCTCGACCAGCTCGGCGTTGGAGATGCTCTGATCGGGCGTGTAGAGCCCGGTGGCGGCGATGACGGCCTGATGCACGATGATGGTCCCGACTGATCCTGTTTCTTGGCGGGATAGATAGCGCAGGGGCCGGGCGGTGGGAAATGGCGCCGCGAATGGTGTTCCAGACTCCCCGATTTGACCAACATCTACCCAAAACGGGGTGCGTGCCGTTTTCGCCACTAGGCTGGTGAAAGCCTCGGCGAACAGGTCCCACAACCTTGACGCTCTCCGGCTGAATGGCATGTATCATGGCAGCAACGCGCCATGGGTGGCGTGGGTTGGGGATAGATTATGAAAACCATTCTGATCGCGGCCGCCGCCGCTGCCGCGCTGCTTGCCACTCCGGCGCTCGCGCAGGCTCAAGACACGACTGTCTACGCCAGCGCCGGCCTTGGCATCATCGACGCGAGCCCGGTCAAGCTGGGCGTCGCCACCGTCCGCGTCGGCGCCAACTTCACGCCGATCTTCGGTGTGGAAGCTGAAGGCTCCTTCGGGGTCTCGGGCGACAAGGTCCTTGGCGTTGATGTCGACATGAACAGCGAATTCGGCGCCTACGTCACGCTTCGCCATGCGATCGGCGAAAAGGGCAGTCTGATTGGCCGCGTCGGCTACGCCAGCGCGGAGATCGAAGCGTCGGCCGGGCCGATTTCGGTCACCGACGACCAGAGCGGCATGGCCTTCGGCCTCGGGGTTCAAGGCGAGATCGGCTCCAACAGCGCCATCCGCCTCGACTGGACCCGCTACAACTTCGACGACGACGCCGACGCGCTCACCGTCTCCTTCGTCCACACCTTCAACTAGGCTTCCCGCAAGCTTCGAAGGTCTTTCGATCGACATAAGCCCCCTTCCGGAAACGGGAGGGGGTTTTTGCTGGGCGCTGCCCGGCCAGACCCTGTGGCCCCAGGGCAACGCTACAAACCCGCCTTATTCCGTCCGTTGAACCGCCTCCGACGCGCCGCGTTTGGTCCCTACGCCCGAATGGCTGGGGAGCTGGAAAAAGCGTCAAGGAGTTCAAGACGATGAAGTCTTTCATGATTGCGGCCTCGGCCGCCGTGCTGTCGGTCGCCGCCATCCCCGCCGTGTCCCAGGCCCAGGAGGTCTATGGCACGATCGGCTACGCCGGCGTCGAGGCCGACGACGCTAACCTCGGCGCGATCCAGGGCCGCTTGGGCTACAAGTTCAACCCCTATGTGGGGATCGAGGGCGAAGCGGCATTCGGCGTGGCCGACGACACCGTGAGCGGGGTGGACGTCGAACTGAAGCACGAGCTGGGCGCCTATGTGGTCGGCTTCCTGCCGGTGACGCCCAAGGCCGATCTGTTCGCCCGGGTGGGCTACACCAGCTCGGAATTCGATACCTCGCTGGGCAGCGTTGACGGTGACGGCGCGGCCTGGGGCGTCGGTGGCCAGTATCATTTCACCGACAAGGACGGCGTCCGCGTCGACTGGACCCGCCATGACTATGACGCCGGCGACGCCAACGTCTGGTCCGTCGGGTACACCCGCAAGTTCTAGCCTTCGTCAGGTTTTGACGGCGAGACCTCAAGCCCCCTCTCAACCGGGAGGGGGCTTTTTGGTTGACCATCGTTCTCCTGGAACGCCTAATGCTTGAGTAGTGCGATCATCAGAATCGCACCGGGGAGAGACAAAATGAAAAAGTTGCTGATTGCGGCCTCCGCCGCCGCCCTTTCGCTCGCGGCTCCGGCCCTGGCGAACGCTCAGGAAGTCTACGGCACCATCGGCTATGCCAATGTGGACATCGATCCGGTCAACCTGGGCGCGATCCAGGGCCGCCTGGGCGTCAACTTCAATTCGCACTTCGGCATCGAGGGTGAAGCCGCCTTCGGCGTCGCGGACGACGAGATTCTCGGCGCCACAGTGGAACTGTCCAGCACCTACGGCGCCTTCCTGGTCGCCCGCATGCCGGTCTCGGAAAACGTCGATATCTTCGTCCGCGGCGGTTTCGCCAGTGGCGATGTCGATGTCGCCGGTACCAGCGCCAGCGATGACGGCGGGGCCTATGGCGCCGGCCTGCAGGCGATGTTCACGGACAACGACGGCGTGCGCTTCGACTACACCCGCTACGACTTTGGCGGCGACGCCGATGTCTGGTCGGTCGCCTACGTCCGCAAGTTCTGATCCACAGACACGGATCTGAAGACCCAAGGGGCCCCTTCCGGCGACGGGAGGGGCTTTTTGGTTGACGCGGGCCCTCCGGCGACGACACTCCCCGGCCGGGGAAGAGGCACGCCGTGAACGCAGTACTCCTTCAGCTGACCGCGTCGGCCGTTCTGGTGGCCTTCATGATCCTGGTCGCCGGCCTGGCGCGCATCGCCCGGCCGGTGGCGCCGCTCGACGAGGCGTCGGCGCGGGCCCTGCTGGCCGGTGAGTTCCCTGACCTGCCGCCCAACTATCTGTGGATTGCCGGCGACGGGGCCGGGGTCATCGCCCGGGCCGGCGAGGACGCCCTGGTGGCCTACCGCCTGGGCGATTCCTGGGTGGCGCGGTCGATGCCCTGGCCACTGGCGCTCTCGGCGCCGGTGAAGCGGGGCAAGGTGCTGCTCAAGCTGCGGGACCCGGCCGCGCCCATGGCGCGGCTGACGGTCAGCGGGGTGAACCCCTGGCCGCCCGAGAATCCGCGGGAGGCCCTGGCCGCATGACGCTCGATCCGATCAAGCCGGCGTTCAATCCGGTCGACTGGGCCGTGCCGGTGTTCGTCATCACCATCGTCGCCGAGATCATCCTGGCGCGTTTTCGCAAGGCCAGGGCGGTCTACGAGGTGCGCGACACGGCGACCTCCCTGGCCATGGGCCTGGGCAGCCAGATCGCCGGCCTGCTGACCGCCGGCGTGATCGGCGTGACCATCCTGTGGGTCTACGAGCACCGCCTGTTCACCCTGCCGATGAACGCCTGGTGGGCGTGGGTGGCGGTGTTCTTCCTCGAGGACCTGACCTACTACTGGTTCCACCGTCTGTCGCACGAGCGGCGGTTCTGGTGGGCCAGCCACGTCAACCACCACACCTCGCAGCACTACAACCTGGCCACGGCCCTGCGGCAGACCTGGACGGGCGGGATCGCCGGCACCTGGCTGCTGTGGCTGCCGATGATCTTCTTCGGCTTTCCGCCGGCGATGGTGGCGATCCAGAAGGGGATCAGCCTGGTCTACCAGTACTGGATCCATACCGAGGCGATCCGCCGGTTCCCGCGCTGGTTCGAGGCGGTGTTCAACACCCCATCGCACCACCGCGTGCATCACGCCCGCAATCCGCGCTACCTCGACGCCAACTACGCCGGCATCCTGATCATCTGGGACCGGATGTTCGGCAGCTATATCCCCGAGCTGGACGAGGAGCCCTGTCGCTACGGGGTGGTGCACAATCTGGGCGATTTCAACATCTTCCGCGTGGCCTTCCACGAATGGATGGCCATCGGCAAGGACCTGGCCGGGTCGCGGTCGATCCGCGAGGTGATCGGCTATCTGTTCGGCCCGCCCGGCTGGAGCCCTGACGGCTCCCGCGACACCTCCGCGACCCTGAAGGCCAAGTGGCTGGCGCGGGAGGCGGCGGTCAGTCCCTCAGCAGAGGCAGCGACAGCCCCCCTGCAGGCCGCTGAGTAAGCAGCTCGCGACGGAAGCGGAACAGTTCGGCGGGCCGGCCGCCGGTTTCGGTGTCCATCCGGCCCAGCCCCTCGACCAGGTCGATCCGCTCGACCACCCGGCGGAAGTTCTGCTTGTGCAGCGGCACCCCGGCGATGGCTTCCACCGCTCGCTGCAGCGCCGACAGGGTGAACTCCGGCGGCATCAGCTCGAACACCACCGGGCGGTACTTCAGCTTGCCGCGCAGACGGCCTAGGCCCGTGGCCAGGATGCGGCGGTGGTCCGACAACATCGGCTCGCCCAGGGCGGCGGAGAGGGCGCGGGGCTCGGTGGCGGCCTCGCCGGCCTCGCGGGCCCGGTCGCGGTCGGCCTCGGGGGCCAGGCCGGCTTCGTAGAGCAGCTCGTAGCGATCAAGCACCCGCTCCTCGTTCCAGCGGGCGCCGGCGAGGGCGAACAACAGGCGGGCGCGGGAGAGCCGGCTCTCGTCGCGCCCGGCCCAGGCACGCAGGGCCGGAGCGATAGCCTCATCGATCAGGGCGGGACGGCCTTGCCGCCAGTCCTCCCAGGGAAAGAACCGCGACCAGGGCGCCCAGGCGGTGTCGGGGGCCTCGGTGTCGATGGCGGAGGGCGTCAGGGCCAGGTAGCCGACCGAGACCACCCGCGCCGCGCCCACGCCGACCTCGGCCCGCGGGGCGTCCCGGCCCTTGTCGCCGAAGGTGTAGAGCTGCTCGACATAGCCCAGGTCAAAACGGGTCTGTTCGGTGACGAAGTCGCGCAGGGCGATCTCGAAGGTGCGATGCCCTTCGGGATCGAACGGTCCGAACGGCAGGCCCGCCAGGGTCGAGACCCTGTCTGTCGCCGCGTCGTGCGGCCGCACGGTCAGCACCACCGCTTCGCCGCCGCGAATGGCCATGATGACGGCGGACAGGCCGATGACGACGGAGTGGGACATGAAGCGAGGGGCTAGGGGTTAGGGCCTAGGGCTTAGCCGAGCGATGCAACGGCGTCACCTGAACCTTTACCAGCCCCTAAGCCCTAAGCCCTAGGCCCTAGTTCCTCACCTGCGTCTGGGGCCGGTCGCCGCCATCGGAACGCTCGGTCTTCCACTCGCCGCGCTCGGTTTCGTAGGTGATGGTCTCGTCGCGGCCGCCGACCCGCTGTCCGGCCGCCGCGCGGTGGGCCGCCTTGCTGGCCCGCTCGCGGGTCGGGAACGTCTCGGAGAAGACGTCGCCGACCTTGTAGGCCCA